>CAYGNI010000065.1:0-10905 GCA_964351195.1 uncultured Micavibrio sp. | reverse complement strand
TCCCATGACCGGGCGATGATTTTGGAAGTTATGGGCCGCGATGCAGGGCATATTGCTTTAAATGCCGGAATTGCGGGGGGCGCGGATGTGATTTTGATTCCCGAGATTGAATATTCTATCGATAAGATTGCTGACAAGATCTTATCAGTGAAGGCGGGCGGGCGCAATTTTGCGCTGATGGTTGTGTCCGAGGCTGTTAAGACGCCTGATGGGGAAAAGCATCAGGTTGTTTATCACGGCGGCGAGAAGCGTTATGGCGGGATTGGTGAATATCTGGCGACCAAGGTGGCACAGGCGACAGGGTTTGAAACGCGAGCGACGGTGTTGGGTCACGTGCAGCGCGGGGGGAATCCGAATTGGAATGACCGTTTGCTCGCGCTGGCATTGGGTGTGAAGGCGGTTGATTTGGTGGCGGAAGGCAAGTTCGGTCACATGGTTGCCTGGCAGAACCGCACAGCGGTGGCTGTTCCTATTAAAGATGCCATTAAGACGTGCCGGGTTGTTGATCCGGCTGGGAGCCTTGTTCACACAGCGCGCGCGCTTGGAACCTCTTTTGGAGATTAGTTACAAGTTAATAGTTACAAGCTCTAAGATTGTCGTTATTGTTAAATCTTGAAACTTTTAACTGAAGGCTTGTCACTCACCATGCTTTATGTTCAGCAATCCTTAGGGACCGATGAAGAGCTTGTCTATGTGGGGCATTTTCACTGGATGCACACGTTTCAGGCATTCTTGAGTATTTTTTGGGGGATGCTGGGAAGCTTGATCGTGCTTGTCGGGGCGACAATGTTTTATAAGCAGACTGGACAATTCCCACCCAAATTGCCGTTTGCGGATGGAATTCCGTATTTGCATCCGGGGTTCCGGATTTTTGCATTTGTTGTCTTTTTGTTTGGTTTATTGGGGTTTGCGCGCATTATGATTGAGAAAGCGACCACCGAGATGGCGGTGACCAACATAAGATTGATATACAAGCGCGGTCTTGTGGCGCGCCAGGTTGGGGAGATGAGCATTGACCGCGTTGAGGGGGTTAATGTTCAACAGACCATTTTAGGCCGTCTTTTGGGGTATGGAAGGATTGCTGTGCGCGGGATGGGCGTTGGTGAGATTTTGCTTCCCGATATCATGGATGATCCGATTGCATTCCGGCAGTCGGTTGAAAAAGCTAGAACGATGTAAAGGGATGCTATCGTGAGCGAAGACCGTCAAAACAAATCATTGATTGAAAAGAATAAAGATAAAAGAAAAAGAGCTGCTGGCCGTTTGAAAGTCGATGCGAATGAAATGCTTGTCAAAGGCGAGGAGATTATCGAAGAGGCACTTATTCATGACGGTATATATTGGCAATCTCTAGCTGTATTAATATTTTCGATTGTTGTTGGTGTTTTTATGGCGCTTGAGCTTGGGTTCTTCCTCGCAATTGTTGCCTTGTTGATGTTTGTGTATGCGACGGTGCGTAAAGAGATCTTGCTATTGGTTCTCACCAACAAGCGGATTTTGGTGCGTTACGGGATTTTGCAGGTTGATGTGGTTGATATCCGGTTTGATAAGATTGAAAGCATTGAGCTGGAGCGGATGGCGACGGGGTATCTTATGGGGTATTCCAATGTCGTGGTGATGGGGACAGGTAACCGGTACATTGTTATACCCTATGTCGCGAACGGTGCGGAAATTCGGCGGAGCTTTAACCGCTTGACCTTGACTGACGAAGAAGAATAAAAACAATACTCGAAATGAATATAAGGATTTAAGAAGCATGTTTAATGAGAAACGCGCACACCCGAATGCTGATAAAGGGGAATGGGATAAGAGCAAGCTGGTCTCGCGCTATACGACTGTGGGGCCTTCGAGCGCACCGCACCGCGCGATGCTGCGCGCTATGGGGCTTACGGATGAGGATATTGCCAAGCCTTTGGTGGGGGTTGCTACATGCTGGAACGAGGCGGCGCCGTGTAACATTAAGCTTGCGGACATCGCGCAGTTTGTGAAGAAGGGCGTCAAGGATGCGGGCGCTACACCGCGTGAATTTTGCACGATTACGGTGACGGACGGGATTGCCAACGGGCATGAAGGGATGCGCTCTTCGCTCGCCTCGCGTGAAGTGATTGCGGATTCAGTTGAGTTGACGATGCGCGGGCATTGTTATGACGCGCTGGTGGGTTTGGCCGGATGCGATAAATCTTTGCCCGGTATGATGATGGTGATGGCGCGGCTGAATTTGCCATCCGTGTTCCTGTATGGCGGGACGATTTTACCTGGGAAATACAAAGACAAAGACGCCGACATTATCACGGTGTTTGAAGCTGTGGGTGAGCATTCGGTCGGTAAGATTTCGGATGAAGAGCTTTATGCGTGTGAATGTGGCGCGTTGCCCGGAGCGGGCGCGTGTGGCGGGCAGTTTACGGCGAACACTATGAGCTGCGTCGCGGAAGTTATGGGGCTTGCGGTTCCCGGCGCGAATGGCGTGCCTGCTGTGGATAGTGATAAGGATTGTGTGGCGGAGGCTTCGGGCGAGGTTGTTGTGAACCTCATTAAGAATGGTGGGCCGTTGCCGCGCGAGATTATCACGCGCAAATCTTTGGAGAATGCGGCGGCGATTGTGGCGGCGACCGGGGGATCGACGAATGCGGCGTTACATTTACCCGCGATTGCGCACGAGGCTGGAATTGATTTTGATTTGTTTGCTGTGGCGGAAGTGTTTAAGAAAACGCCGTATATTGCGAATTTGCGCCCCGGCGGGACGTATCTTTCCAAGCACCTGCATGATATTGGCGGGGTGGGCGTGATCATCAAGGAATTGCTGGATCATGGGTATCTGCATGGCGATTGTATTACTGTGACGGGTAAAACTTTGGCGGAGAATTATAAAGATGTGAAATTCCCGCAAGGTCAGGACGTTGTGTTCCCCGTCTCCAAAGCCATTCACCCGAGCGGCGGGGTTGTCGGTTTGAAAGGCAATCTGGCGCCGGATGGTGCGATTGTGAAGATTGCAGGCATGAAAGAGCTTGTCTTCGAAGGACCCGCGCGATGCTTTGATGGCGAAGATGAATGTTACAAAGCTGTGGCGAATAAAGAATATAAAGAAGGCGATGTTATCATCCTTCGTTATGAGGGCCCTAAAGGCGGACCGGGCATGAAGGAGATGCTTTCGACCACGTCTGCGCTGTATGGGCAGGGGATGGGCGGCAAGGTTGCGCTGATTACCGATGGTCGTTTTTCCGGCGGAACGCGCGGGTTTTGTATCGGGCATGTCGGGCCGGAGGCTGCTGTGGGCGGGCCGATTGGTTTGCTGCAGGATGGTGATATCATACGGATTGATGCTGAAAAAGGTACGCTGGAGGTCAAGCTTTCGGACGAAGAGCTTGAGGCGCGACGCAAAGCGTGGAAACCACGCAAGACCAATTATAATAGCGGCGCTTTGTGGAAATATGCCGACCAGGTTGGGCCGGCGCGTAACGGTGCAGTGAGCCATCCTGGCGCCGCAAAAGAGACGCATACTTTTGTTGATTTATAGCCGCGTTTTGGTCTTTTTCAGTTTATTTTTAATAATCTGTGGTAATGTGGAATTTCACATGCCGTATGGATTCTCACCATGAAATATTCTTCTCTATTATTGTTATCTATTGCTCTTGCCGGGATTTGTGCGCCGAGGGTGGCGACGGCTGATTTTCCGATGCAAGATGCGATTGTTATTGAGCGGGTAAAAAGCGCTGAGAATATTGAACCGCAGGCTGGGCAACAGGATGTCGATTTCACGCAGGACCCGATTTATAAAGTTTTGCAGAGTAAAAGTGTTGCGGGCCGAGATATCAAAAATCTGGGTGCGTTGCGGGATTTTTACCTGGCACATGCGTTTGAACCATATTGGACGTATAGCGGCAGCTTCGGATCTTCGGGTTTGAACAATGATGGTGAGGATCTTGTTGATATCATTGAAGATTCATGGACGCATGGTTTGAACCCATTGTCCTATCACCTAGAAAAAATTCGCGCTTTGCAGGCGGATGAGAGCGATGAGGCGTTGGCGCAGCTGGATGTTCTTTTAAGTGATGCGTATGTGCGTTACGGGCGGGATATGACCGGAATTCGCGTGAATCCGGCAGCGTTTAGGAGTCATAAGCGGTACTGGAAAAATGCGATGGAGGCCGCGGATCTGCTGGCACTTTTGGAAGATGATGTTGATGATGCCGTTTATGCGTTTTCTCCCAAAGGGCAGACTTATAAAAAACTTCGCGAAGCGTTAATTTCATTGGTTGAGTATGGACCAGAGGCTTATGAGTCTGTTTTGCCGCTCAGAATGTCGGGGCTTTTGAAGCCGCAGGAAGAGCATAAGATTGTGCCCGATTTGCGCGTTAGACTTGGAATATCAGGAGCTTCGAATAATTTTCATTATGATGATCAGTTGACATCTGCGGTTATGCGGTTTCAGCGCGATCATAATTTGCATGCGGACGGTATTGTAGGGCCGTCCACGCTAGAGGCGCTGAACCAATCGCGGATGGGAAAGATCAAGCAATTGGTTGCTAATTTGGAGCGGTTGCGGTGGGTTGATGAAAGTAAGCCGGAAAAATTTGTTGTCGTGAATATTCCATCGGCGATGCTGTGGGCGATTGATGACGGGCGTGTGCAATTTGAAATGCCGGTCATTGTTGGGCGAAAGGCGCGAGCCACGAATATTTTCGTAACTGATATTACAGGGGTGCGTTTTAATCCCACATGGACCGTTCCGCCGACAATAAAGAAAGAGGATATTGTCCCCAAACTTATTGAGAATCCTCTATATTTGACGAATAAAGGTATGGAGCTTCTTTATGGGTCAGGACGCGACGCAATGACCCTTGATCCGGCTTCGATTGATTGGGAAACTATTAGTGAAGAGGAGTTAAAATCATTGCGAATGGTGCAAATGTCTGGCTCGCACAATCCTCTTGGCACCATTCGTGTATTGATGCCCAATGGCTATAATATTTACCTTCATGATACGAATGAGCCCGCGTATTTTGACCGGCCGGGGCGCGCGGCGTCCTCAGGCTGTATTCGTTTGAAAGATCCAGAGCGCATGGCCCAGTTTATCTTGGAAAACAAGTCTGGTTGGACTAAGGAGATGTATGAGGCGGCTTTTGAAAGCTCATCGATGAAAGATGTGTTTATATCTGAGGTTATTCCGATTTATTTGGTTTATTATACAGCCTGGGTTGGTGATAATGGCGCTGTTGTCTACAGCAACGATTTGTACGGATATGATGATGCATTAGTTAAAATGCTATCTGATATTGACGGATTCTTAATTCCTGTGGATAATAATGATAATAGGGCGCAGAGTTCCGGGCATTCAACGCTCGTCTCTGTGAAATAATAATCGAGGGTAACCTTTTATTAGTGATTTACTCTTTACACTGCTTTTAAATCTGGTAGGACATATCGTCCTGCGTATACCAACGATTAAATGATCTGTAAAGTTCCGCGAGGTTTTAAAAAATGTTCGATAATATCGAAGATCTTCTTAGTTCTAATTGTCACAAAAATACAATTAACAGACGCGATGTGCTTAAGCTTGGTTTAGCAGGCGTTTTGGCGACAACTCTTCCGTTGATTTCTAGTGAAGCCGAAGCTAAAAGCCGCTCTGATGCTTGGCGTGTGTCTTTTCGTCAGGCGCACACAGGTGAAAGTTTCAGTGGTGTATATCGTGTGGGTAGCCGTTATTTGCCTGAGGCGTTTGAGCGTTTGAATTATGTTTTGCGTGATTTCCGTACTGGGGAAGTTTTCCCGATGGATCCGCGGGTTTTGGATATTTTGAGTGTGGTTCAGTCGCGCATGCGCACATCACGTCCTTTTGAAGTTTTGTCCGGCTATCGTAGTCCGAAGACGAATGCGAATTTGCGTAGTGCAAGCACAGGTGTCGCTAAAAATTCTTTCCATATGTATGGGCAGGCCTTGGATATTCGTGCACCGGGTGTGCGGACATCGACGCTGCGCAATACCGCGAAGGGTATAAAGGCCGGCGGTGTTGGCTATTATCCCAAGAGCGGATTTGTGCATATCGACACGGGCGAAGTCCGTACCTGGTAATATCTGAAAAAGGTTTCTTTCTAGATTTCAAATGATTAAAGTGCTTTCCTGACGTTATAGGGAAAGCATTTTTTTTATGATACTGATTGCGCTTGGCGCGAATTTACCCAGCAGATTTGGAACACCGGAGCAGACGTTGAAGCTTGCGGCGGGCGAGCTTGAGCGGTGCGGCGTTACGGTATTGCGTTGCTCTGATATATGGCTGAGCGCGCCTGTGCCGGCTTCGGATCAGCCGTGGTATCGTAATGCGGTGATTGCTGCGGAGACGGCGTTAGCACCGGCCGCGCTTTTAAAGCTTCTGAAGGGGATTGAGCAGGATTATGGGCGCGTGTCGGCGGAGCGTAATGCTGCGCGCGTGCTTGACCTTGATATCCTCGCGTATGGCGATGTTATTGTCGATGATGAGGCCTGTGTGCTGCCGCATCCGCGTTTGTATGAGCGGGCGTTTGTTCTGTATCCGTTACGTCAAGTTGCGGCGCATTGGCGGCATCCTGTTTTTGGGTTGTCTGTTGATGAGATGATTGCGCGATTGCCAACCGGGCAGGCGATTGAAAAATTGGAAGAGCCCGTGGCATGAGTTTAATGCATTCTGTAAAACGTACGCATCATTTTTCGGGTGGGCCGCACATTATGGGTGTGGTGAATGTGACCCAGGACAGTTTTAGCGATGGCGGTGAATTTTATAATGCTGACAAGGCGATAGAGCATGGGCTTGAGTTGGTTCAGCAAGGTGCAAGCATTTTGGACATTGGCGGAGAGAGCACGAGGCCTGGCGCACAACTCATTGATGTGGATGAAGAAATGCGCCGCGTCGTTCCTGTGATCGAAGGATTGAAGGGGAAGGCTGAATATATTTCCATAGATACGCGGAATGCGAAAACGATGGAGGCTGCGTTAAAGGCAGGGGCGACAGCGATCAATGATATCAGTGCGTTATCCTATGACTCTGAGAGTCTGTCTGTGGCGGCGGAGGCGAACGTGCCTGTTTTTTTGATGCATGCGCAGGGGACACCACAGGATATGCAGAAAAATCCTAGCTATAACAATGTTGTAGAAGATGTTTTTGCATATCTGAAAAGGCGAATCCAGATTTTTGAAACGCGCCGTATTGATGCTGATTTGCTTGTCGTTGACCCAGGGATCGGGTTCGGCAAAACATTGGAGCATAATCTTCTATTGCTCAGAAATATAACGGATTTTCATGCTTTAGGCGTGCCGATTTTGCTGGGGACGTCGCGCAAAAGTTTTATTGGAACATTGTGCGAGGAAGAGGATCCGAAAAACCGGTTGCCGGGATCGCTCGCATCTGTGCTTTGGGGATTGTCACAAGGCGTACAGATGTTTCGCGTGCATGATGTTAAAGAAACCGTTCAGGCCATCAAAACTTTCGAAGCGATTGCGGCATCGGATTCATCCACACGTACGGATGGTTAATTTTTTTTCGATGAATACATGTTGGACAAATTCCGTTTGAGGATTTTTTTTTCCGAGCAGAGTTCGTAATCGTAGACCGTCCAGGGGAAATTTTTTTCTTGCGCGGGCATGAATTCATACAAATGTGCGTTTTTGAAAAGCGCGGGGGCGTCGTATCCATATAACGCGCCAAATGCGCGCATAACGCCGCCGTGACAGACGATGAGCGGCAGGCTTTCTTCCATTGAAAGGGCCCTGTTTTTGCCGTTTTTGACGCGGGTGAAAAAGTCGTCAGGGTGTTCGCCGCCCGGTGTTTGTACCCAGCCGTCAAAGATGTCAATGCATTCCGACCATGGGCGGCCTTCCATATCGCCCGCGCAGATTTCCGCGAGGTCCGGGTCCTCGCTCATTTCGATGTGCAGCACTTCGTTAATAATGGCAGCGGTATCGCGGGCGCGCGACAGGTGGCTGTGGTATATATGTGTGGGTTTTTTCTCCAGCATGCTCACAATCTTTTGGGCCTGAAAGGCTTGCTCACGGCCAAGAGGGGTGAGGGGAGAGTCGGTGCTGCCGGCCATGACTTCGCTGGCGTTGGCCTCGGTCTGGCCGTGGCGCATCATATAGAAATGGCGCGAAGGCAGGACCATTACAGCACCACCACTGCGTTATTGATATCTTCGAGCGCGGCGACAATGCTTTGCGCGGCGAGCATTGAGCTCTTGGGGTTTGCGGGGTCGGGCGCGTTTTCGATGCGCGCGTTGATCGTGCTGAACTCCCCGGAAACCGTGATTTCGTGCGTGTTTCCTTTGGCATCAGGGTCGGCCCAGATTTCCACTTCGGTGTCTGCGGGGCCGATGCCTGCCAGCGACAACGTCGCTGCGACATTGACGTTTGCGGGGAAGCCTTTGGAGGCTTCGAGGGCGTTGCCGTGGAACAATCTGGTGCGTTTTTCGATCTGTGTCAAATCTATCCCCATTTCATCCACATAGGGCGCGCCGGAAAAACCCATCGGCGGTTTTGTTGACGCGATAATGCTTTTTTTGATGCCCAGCTTTTTCAACGCTTTGACGCCGTCTAACCCTAAAAGTGCACCAGATGGAACGATAATGCGACTTGTGGATGTTTCATGTATATCTTTGATTTCGGGATACATCAGCAAAGCGCAAGATGAGATCAGAACAAGGGTCTTATTCTCTTTTAAAACGGCTCTGGCCAGCTCTGGGACTGCTTTTGGCGGGAGGCATTCAACTATGATGTCACAACGTGCCGATAACGTGTCAAAATCGACCAGCGGGATAGCGGCGAATTCGTCATTGGGCCGGATGTCGGATGCGGCGATCCAGTCGAGACCGTCGATGCCTTTTTGCAAGGCGCGCCCGACGGCGGAGCCGATGGCGCCCAGTCCTGCTATTCCTATTGTTTGGGTCATAATTGGGGATCTCTCGTAAGTTCATAAGATCCCTGCTTTCGCAGGGACGACATATAAGATAGCTTTATTCCATGGAAAACTGGCAAGATCAAGGGATAGTGCTGTCTGTACGCGCGCATGGGGAGAACGGTGCGGTTGTTTCGCTTTTGACCGAGGGGCAGGGGCGTGCGGCGGGTTATGTGCGCGGGGCGAGCTCTTCGAAAATGCGCGGGACGCTTGAGGTCGGGAACCGCGTGGATGCGGCGTGGAGCTCGCGCGTGGCGGACGGGCTTGGGACGTTTTCCTTAGAGTTGTCGAAAAACTATACGGCTGTTTTGATGCAAAATTCGTTGAAACTGGGGGCGTTACAGGCGGCGTGTGCGCTCACCGATGCGGCTTTACCGGAGCGCGAGGTGCATGGCGGGCTTTATCACGGGCTTGAGGCTTTGTTTGGCATGTTAGAAGGTGAGGTGTGGGGGCCGGCTTATGTTTTGTGGGAAATTGCATTTTTGAAGGAGCTTGGGTTTTCGCTGGATCTCTCGCGCTGCGCCGGTGGCGGGGATGATCAGAGCCTGGCTTATGTTTCCCCTAAGACCGGGCGGGCGGTGAGTTATGAAGCCGGGGCGCCGTACCGGGATAAGCTTTTGCCTTTGCCGGGGTTTTTGAAACCGGCGGGGGGCACGGGCTCAGCAGAGGTTTTGGCGGGTTTGCAAATGACCGGGCATTTTTTGGAGCACTGGGTGTTTAATCACCATACGAAGGGCGTGCCCGAGGCGCGGCTTACCTTTGAAAGTCGCTATTCCAGTAAGGTTGAGAGTGGACAGGCCGCTGTTGAGCGTGTAAAGGAAATGCTATGAGCCAAGACAATACTATCTTAGAAGACCAGCATATTATCGATCAGCCGTTTGGGGAGATATTATCCGAGCGGTATTTGAGCTATGCGCTTTCGACCATTATGAGCCGTTCGCTGCCCGATGTGCGCGACGGGATGAAGCCTGTGCATCGCCGTTTGATGTATGCGATGTATCAGCTCAAGCTTAACCCCACAACGGCGCCGAAGAAGTCCGCGCGTGTGGTTGGGGATGTGATTGGTAAATATCACCCGCATGGCGATACGGCCGTGTATGACGCGATGGTGCGGCTTGCGCAGGATTTTGCGCAGCGTTACCCGCTTGTCGACGGGCAGGGGAATTTCGGGAATATTGACGGGGATAATGCGGCGGCGATGCGCTACACCGAAGCGCGCTTGACCGATGTTGCGTTGTTGCTTTTGGACGGGATTGAAGAGGATGCGGTTGATTTTCGCCCGACCTATGACGGGTCGGAGAGCGAGCCGGTTGTGTTGCCCGGTGGTTTTCCGAATTTGCTGGCCAATGGCGCGAGCGGGATTGCCGTGGGGATGGCGACGAGCATTCCGCCGCATAATGTGGAAGAGCTGTGTGAGGCGTGTTTGTCGATTCTGGATAAGAAGGATGTGAGCATTGCGGAGCTGGTGGAAATTGTGGGTGGGCCTGATTTTCCGACCGGTGGGACGCTGGTTGAAGATAAAGCCGATATCGTGGCGGCGTATGAAACGGGCCGCGGGTCTTTCCGCGTGCGGGCGAAATGGGAGAAAGAGGAGCTTAAGCAGGGGCAGTATCAGATTGTTGTCACCGAGATTCCTTATCAGGTGCAGAAATCCAAGTTGATTGAGAAGATTGCAGAGCTGATTAATACCAGAAAACTGCCGATGCTGGATGATGTGCGCGATGAATCGGCGGAGGATATCCGGCTTATTCTTGTACCCAAAAACCGCAATGTTGAACCTGAATTATTGATGGAAGCGCTTTATCGGAATTGCGATTTGGAATCGCGTTTTAGCTTGAATATGAATGTTCTTGATAACGGGCTGGTGCCGCGTGTGATGAACCTGAAAGAGGTTTTGCAGGCGTGGATGAACCATTTGAAAGATGTTTTGGTACGCCGTTCCAGACACCGCTTGGAGAAGGTGATTCACCGCCTTGAGGTTTTGGAAG
>CAYGNI010000064.1:0-10939 GCA_964351195.1 uncultured Micavibrio sp. | reverse complement strand
AACCATCGACACCTGCGACGGCACAATCGAAGGCGCAATCAACCTCAACACCTATGCCGGATACGAACCGCCGGGGCTGATCGGGCATTGGAGTTTGGATGAAGGACCAACAGGCCCGTATGTTGATTCCTCCCCCACAGCAAATAATGCGACAAATATCAATCCCGGAAATAATGCCGTTGAGGGGATTATGAATAACGGAGTAAACAATGATAATGGTAACGGTGGCGACCGCGGCGGTGTTATAGCTGCCAGTAATGCCGCCTATACATCCCTGTCGGCCTTTACAATATCGATGTGGGTTAACATAGAGGGTAATGCTAAAACCAATGGCGGTTTATTGAGTCTAGGCACTTTCAGTGGTGTCACTAACTTTGGGTTATTGGCTGCATCGCGGGAAGCAAATGCGGGTTCACGTCGATTGATAGTGGTTGCACCGGGCTGGAGCGGCACACAGGGCGTTTGGCGTTATAATGATATTTTTGATGATAAGAAATGGGTGCATCTTGCAATCACTTATGATGTTAACGATCCTCCCGGAACTGCCCCTAAATTATATAAAAATGGCGTATCTGCTGTATTAGGAACAACAAATTCAACAACATCCGGTTCCCCTTTAACGCATACAACTATCGATTTTCTTTTAGCAAGGCGGCACGGATCATCCTGGTTTAGCGACCCCATCGACGAAGTGCGCCTCTATAACCGCGTGTTGTCACAGGCGGAAATTCAGGGGCTATACAAACAGCGCCTTGAATATTGCGACGGGACGGAATGGATTCACATGGTTGATAAACCCTGCCCCTCTGGCATCACCTCCTGCGGCGGCAACCCAAATGAACGGGTGGCGTTTGTGACGAAGGACGATAAAAGGGCATCTGCAATAGGTAATATAGGTATGGCCGGTCTGGATTTGAATTGTCAGACACAGGCAGAAGCTGCGGGCCTACACGGCAACTATTACGCATGGGCTGCTGATACAACAACAGATCCCGCCACGCGGTTTGAGCAATCAACAGTTCCGTATGTTACTACAACCGGTGTTAAAATCGCGGATAACTGGACAGATCTAACCGACGGATCACTTTATCAACAAATAAACACAGATCAAACGGGTATGAATGCAGGAAGTCCGTTCGGCGTAGCTTCTAATGTTGCAGTAAATGGAACTGTTCTGGATACAGACAATAACGCACATTGTACCAATTTTACTGGTGTTGGCAATCACAACAGAGGTGATTTTAGAAATAGTGGTGCAGGTTGGACAAATAGCGCCACAGGTGTATCATGTGCAGCGTCAGGACGACATTACTGCTTCGAACAACAAACCGCCCCCACAACCTGCACCAACCGCGGGGATATTTATTATGATCCAACCAACAATAATTACAGATGGTGCGATGGCACGTATGAACGTTTGATGGGGTCTAACCTGACAACCTATCAATTTGGTAATTGCAACAGCGGAGCCCTGGGCGGCGCTCAGCCTGAAGGAGCATTCCAATTTCTCGGCAGTGAGAAAACATATTATTACTGTGCACAAGACAGAAACATTCCTGTTGGAAAACGTTGCGCGGCTTGTGGTGGTGACCCCACCAGAAAGGTTGCTTTTTTAACTTCTACCATTCATCCACTTTCTAATATAGGCGGACTTGCAGGTGCGGACGCTGTGTGCCAAGCCAATGCAGAAGCTGCAAATTTAAATGGAACCTATCTTGCTTGGCTGGCAGATGGCGATCCGAATTCTGCACCTGCAACGCGTTTTTCTGCCGCTATAAAAAGTGGTATTCCCATAGTACGTACAGATGGTGCTACCCTTGCGGCCAATTGGAATGACTTATTAAACTTTGGCGTATCAAATAGACTCAATGTTTCAGAACACGGTTTTACAGTGAAAACAAATATTACAGGTTTTGTTCGCACAAATGTTAACGTCGATGGAACACAATTTAGCAGCGACACGAGTGCTCATTGTAATAATTTTACGGGAGGAGGCACTATCCTTCGAGGGGCACCCACCTTTACAGGAACTTTGTGGACGAACATTGGCGCGACGACTTCGTGCACCACTGCTTATCACATGTTCTGCTTCGAACAATAAATGGAAATCGAATGACGCAACAAAAGAACAAAAACGTAAGAGGAAACGCGCAGACAAACCGCGCTTCTTCTTTTTTGTTCCCAGCATGGCGAGCAGGCAAAGCCTGCGCGGCAATCCAGAAATCTTCTGGCACGAGATGGGTTCATGGCTTATTTCTTTTCGTCATTACACGGCTTGTCCGTGTGATGACGGTTTTGACTGTTGCACTATGCCTGCTCACCACAATCCCCGCCCATGCCGCATGCCCCGGCTCCTGCGGCGATGATAAAGATGAACGCGTGGTGTTTGTCAGTAATGCCGAAGTTGCGGCTCAATCCTTGGGCGGAATTTCCGGTGGGGATGCGTTGTGTCAGAGCTGGGCGGACGCGGCCGGTTTGCAAGGGAATTATTTCGCCTGGCTGGGGGATAATACAACCGACCCCGCCACGCGGTTTGAGCAATCAACCGTGCCTTATGTGATGGTCAACGGAACAAAAATTGCCGATGATTGGACAGATCTAACCGATGGCACGCTTGATAGTTTATTTCGCGTCACCCAAACAAACGGAACAAATGATGGATTCGCGCTCTCGAATGTTGATACTGACGGAACGGTTTTAAATCCAAATGCAACACAACATTGTAACAATTTCACGTCAAATGCTGGCGGCGCTATCATTCAAATTGGACGAAACCAGTTTACCAACTTCAATTGGACAAGAGCCAGCAATTCAGCTTGTACTTCAACCTTTCCTCTTTACTGCTTCGAACAGCAAACCTCGTGTTCGAACCCCGCAGGGCATACGGGCGAAATTATATTTGATCGCAACTACCGCGCCATGGAATATTGCAACGGCACAGACTGGATTTCCATGGGCAAGGAAGCCTCCGTCCTCCACGGGCAGAAAACCACATCCGAAAAACAGATGATTGCTTGGTACCGCATGGACGCCACATCAGGCACAGAAGAAACGGATTACAGCCCGATCGGAAACACGGGCACTTTCACAAACGTAGATCCCGCGACAGATTCCGAACCCGGTATCTCCGGCACAGCGCTTGACTTTTCAAATAATACCGCAGAGACAAAATTAAGTATTACAAACCCTGTTTTCAATGATCTGGATACCGTTACCATATCCGCTTGGGTGAAATCCGATGGCACATATGATGGTGTTATGGGGATTGCGTATATCAATCAATTATTTAGACTAAGAGCCCATTTTAATAGTCCTAATATTCGGTTTGAGATGCCTTCTTGGACGAGCCCTGGAACATGGGTAAGCGGCGCCAACCTGACCCCCGGCACCTGGCAACATATCGTTGTGGCCTTCAGCTATAATGACCCCGTTGGAACAGCGCCCAAAATATATCTAAACGGTGTTTTGCAAGGAGGCTATTTTAGTGTGTCCCCGAGTGGAACATTTACACCCATGAATGGCGGTGGTGCAGAAATCGGCGGAAGAAATGACGCTTCCGGCGGGAATTTCCACGGCCTCATCGATGATGTGCGGATTTATAATTACGTCCTGTCCGACGATGAAATCGCCGAAATCTATGCCGCCAGTGACTTGGCGTATCAACCCAACGCGGTGGCGTTTGATGGGGCGGATTATCTTGAAGAAAACGCTCTTGCTGTAAGCCCGTCACCGCGAATGACATTCAGTACGTGGTTCCGCGTGAACGATTTTGCAGCCAGACGCCAAATTTTTGAAAATTTAGCAGCTAATGTATGGCTCTACGTGCAAAGTGATGGGCGTCTGCATTTTAGAATGGAGACTCTTGGAAATATTGCGATTTTTGGTACTACTCTTGATGGCACAGGGATTGGATCGAGCACAGATTGGCATCATTTATTGCTGAGTGTGGATACAGCCAGCCCGGGAAGAATTCAAGCGTATCTGGATGATGTTGAAATTCACAACAGCACAGGTGCAATAGTGCCGACGGACGTGGATATAGCCTTTGGTAATTTAATGAGAATTGGCCGCTCTATTGCGGTTGGCGGCACGGCTTACATGAATGGCGATATCGCCGATTTCTGGATGGATGTAGGCACCTATATTGACCTTTCCGATGCCGATAACCGACGGAAATTTATCTCTGCCGCGGGCGAAGCCGTATTCTTGGGCAATAATGGCGAGCTGGTAACGGGCGACCCGCCGGATATTTTCCTCTCCGGTGATACCGATAGCTGGCACACCAATAAGGGCGCGGGCGGCGGCTTTACCGAAAACGGCGCATTAACGAACGCCGCGACCGAACCGCCGGGCGGCGCGTCGATCATTCCGCGCTATTGCGCTGATCCTGTGCAGCCCGCCGGAACGCTCGTCTATAATTCCTCCGAAAACGTCATGCAATATTGCGATGGATATGAATATATCCCCCTCTCCGCCCCCGGCCTTGGCGCGGGCGGCTGCGTCAGCCCCTCCGGCCTCGCCGGAGAAATGATCTTCAACACCTCCGTCAACTCCCTCCAATATTGCGACGGCAGTGGATGGGTTGGGGTTGGGGATGCGAAGATGATTGCCGATCCTTGTGCGGGTACACCCTCAGTGGGCGATACGTGTGCCGATGGGACAATTTATGCTGGTCTTTCTCCTGATGGGGGTGTTGCGATGTATACAATGCCAGCAGACGCTGGGCAACTTGTCTGGAATGATGGAACGTCGAATTGGTATGATATTCCTGCAATGTCCAACTGCACAGATGATACTCCCGGCACAGCGTCTTCATGTCAGACAGGTGAAGCCAATACAGATTTGTTAGTTAGTTTCGGAACAACACCCTCACCGGCGCCTTATGTCGCGGCACAGTATTGTTACTGCCTAGGAAAACCATTAACAGGTGTATGTTCTGGTGATCCTACAAGTGGAGCGGCCTCTCATGGTCATGCGGATTGGTACCTTCCTGCACAAGACGAATTAAATGTGCTTTGGGAAAGTTTAGTGGATCAGAATGGTGACAATACTCCAGGTGGTCCCTTAGGGAGCACTTTTGGTTTTGATACAAACATTGCTACTAGTTCTTATTGGTCTTCTTCTGAAATAAATAATTTCCGTGCAAGATACCAACAGCTATCAGATGGGTTTCAATTCAGAACCAGTAAAAGTCTTAATCTGTCCATTCGATGTGTACGCAAATAAAATAGCTCGTCCTGCAGGATTCGAACTTGCAGATTTCGTTGGCGAGCACCGCGAGGCTAAGAAATCGCAACCCCGGACTTGATCCGGGGCCCACGCCTCAAAAACAAAATCAAACCAAGAAAATGGCGCGCTCGGGAGGATTCGAACCTCCGACCCTTGGCTCCGGAAACCAATGCTCTATCCCCTGAGCTACGAGCGCGAATAGCCCACCAATTACCAGAAACCCGCCTCAACTACCAGTTAATTGTAAAAAAACATCTTCCAGATCACTATCCGTCGTCGAAATATCGACAATCCCGTACCCCGCCTTCTGGATCGCTTCAATCATCGCCCCGACTTCCGTTTCCGATGGGTTATAGCGTATATTCACGCTGCGCTGCCCCACGGCCTCCGCGCAAAACCCCGGCAGCGCCGCGCCTACATCTTCCATCGGCCGGTCCAAACGGAAACGAATTTCCTTGCCCTCAATCCGCCCCAAAAGCGTTTCCTTATCCTCGCAGGCAATAACCTCGCCATGATTGATAATCGCGATTTTATCGCACAGCTCCTCGGCCTCCTCAAGATAATGCGTAGTGAGCAAAATCGTCACGCCCTGCTTATTCAGCGCCCGCACATTCGCCCAAAGCTGCTTGCGAAGCTCAACATCCACGCCCGCGCTCGGCTCGTCCAAAACCAAAATCGGCGGATTATGCACCATCGCCTTGGCGACCATAAGCCTGCGCCGCATCCCGCCCGACAGGCTGCGCGTATACGCATCCGCCTTATCCGCCAGCCCCACCATGCTCAAGATCTCCATGGTCCGGCGCTTATCGGCGGGGACACCATAAAGCCCGGCCTGCAGTTCCAAAGTCTTGCGGGGCGAGAAAAACGGATCGTAATTGATCTCCTGCGGCACAACGCCGATCGCCGCCTTGGCGTTGCGCGCATCCTGATCAATATCAATCCCCCAGAGCTTCACCGAGCCCGAAGTTTTAATCACCAAGCCAGCCATAATGTTGATAATCGTGGATTTCCCCGCGCCATTCGGCCCCAAAAGCCCGAAAATAGAGCCCTTGGGAATCTCAAGGCTGACATCCTTAAGCGCGACCTTGGGCTGCGTCTTCTTGCCGCTCGCCTTATACGTCTTATTTAAATGGGAAATCTCAACTGCATTCTCGCTCATCCTCTAAGAGATAAACGCTTCAACGCGAAAGTCCAGAGCTTTACTTTGCGTAGTAGTCATTATTCGCCGCTTTCGGTGCCATATTCGGCTTCCGATTGGCGAACTTTTGGAAATGCTTTTGCCATTCATCCAGCTCAATCGCACGGCTTTTATCCGTATCAAAGCGCGAGAAATACAAATCCATCATGTGATAGGCCTTAATCCCGTCTTCCTCGAGATAATCTTCATTCAGCATCACAGCCGCCAAAAAACTCTCAGTATCATAAACAACGCCGTCATCCTCACCATCATTATTGATATCAATAAACTGCGCTTCGAGCGGGTCGTATTCCACAAGCACAAAAGGCCGCACACGGTGATACTCCCCTTTTGTTAGAGACTCATTCCCGTCACGATCAAAGTAAAAGAACATGTATTCCGCGACTTCCGTGCGTAAAATCCGCCCGTCATTGTCCAAATCCAGATTCGGAACATAAAGTGTTTCCTGATTTCCAAGATTAAGGCCCGCCTGCGCGCCAGCAGGCAATAGACACAAAAGTAAAACAGCGAAAAATCGTATCATCTCAAATCCCCTTTATTTCTCTATGGGAAAACCATAGCGAGGGATCACAAAAAAATCAAACCTCACCGCACGTAATGCTCTTTAATATACGCCATCGCCCGATCGTCATCTTTGAGGTAAGCATCCCAGAACGCCAGCGCAGCAGTTTTAATCTGCTCCTCATGCGCCTCACGCAAAGGATTATCGCCAAGCTTTCCGCGCGTCCCGTTGTAAACCATATGATCGCCGCCCTCTAAAACCTGCAGGTATTTCTCCGGATGCCCGGAATACTCATGCACCACCAGCCGCCGCTCATACCCAAACCCTTCAATGGGGGAATCATCTTGCGTTCCCGTCATATGAAACAGCGGAATATCAATCGGCCCGTAAATCTGTGCTTCCGGCTCTTCATTGACCAGATGCCGGATCGGCACAGGCGAATATAAAATCCCTGCCTTAAAACGCGGCTCTTTGAGGGAAATCAAATGCCCTTCAGGATCGGGGAACATCTGCCCGGCCATAACCTGCGTCGTCATCGCACCAAAAGAATGCCCGCTCATCCCCAGATTGGAAAAATCAGCCACATTGCCGATCTCGGGGTGCTCAACCGCCCATGCAGAAAGTTGATCCAAAACAAACGGCACATCCTCAAACCGCGCAATCGTGGTCTCGCGGCTCACTGAAGTTTTGCGAAGAATATCCCAGGGATGCCCCGGCTTGCCCTCCCACAAAGAGCTGTCCGTTCCATCATGCGTAAAATGAACAAGCACATAACCCTGCCCGGCCAGAAAGCGTGACAAAAACGCCGCACCATCACGGTTGCCCCCAAAGCCATGCGACCAAATGATAACTGGCACAGACTCTAAATTATGCTCGGAAGGATAATACACTTTAAACGGAACAACCCGCCCCGCTCGCGCGCTGTCAACAAATTCACCTTTTTTGAGAAGAACCTTATAAGGTTCAATGATATTGGGATAGGTCATCACCCGCCCTGTCTACTTCTTCCGGAATTTGTCCAGAGAGACAACCTCACCTGTACCGCCACCACTATCGGGCCCATCATCATCTGGATTATCGTCATCCAACTCCGCCAAAGCAGCCAGATCAGAATCATCCAGCGCCTCACCCAGCGGCTGGAACTGCAGAGCAAAGTTCACCGACGGATCGGCAAAAATAGAAATCGCCGCCAGCGGAATCTCCAGCTTTTCAGGCACATTGTTAAACGATAACGTCACTGTCATACGCGTATCATTCACATCCAGATCGGAAAATTGGTATTGAAGAACAATCGTCATCTCTCCCGGGTAACGATCACGAAGATAATCAGGAATCTTTACACCTGGATAATCGGTCAAGAAAGTAATGTAAAAATGGTGATCTCCGGGAAGACCGTGCTCCATGACTTCCTCGATAGATCTTTTAACAACCCCACGCAGCGCGGACTCAACCATCTTATCATATCTTAGAATGTCATCATCATCGTCAGTCATGCATTATGTGTCGCAAGTCTTCGAAACAAAATCAAGACCGATTATTCATTATGGACCAGACTGTCCCACGAAGTGTTCCCTCATATAATACGCAAGCTTGTTAACACCGCGCTTTTTCATCACAGCATCTCCGCGCTCCGCAGCTTGCTGGATCAAAAGCTGGTAATAGGAAAAGAGCAACGGACTGTCATAAGGCCAATCAAACCGGTCTTTCAAAAGCGCATACCCTTCGTCTCCGCGGCCGGTCTTCAGATAAAACCGCGCCAACGCCATCTTTGTTTCCAGATGAAACGGGTTCATCCGGCGCCCCTTAACCAGCTCCGCCTCAACTTTATCCTGAACACTTTCCCCAGGCTGCAAATCCACATACTCTTTCCCAGCCTCGATAAGCTGCGCACGCAACAGATAAATGGGAACAAGGCGCGGGTTGTAACGCTCCGCCTTCGCCAGCAACGCCATCCCTTTATTAAACTGTGCCCGCGCGTCATCCTTCGAAATCTGGTTTCCCTGCTGTTCCAAAACGCTGAGCGGAATCAAAGCCGCAGAAACAAAAGCCCGCGGATTGCGCCTCGCGCTGATCTTCCCGGCCAAATTAATATCGCGCATATAGGCTTCACTATCACCCGCATTTAAACTCGCCCGTCCCCGCGTAACCAGCATGTCGGCACTATGCACAACCGCGAACACAGCAAGCACCAGCAAAAGCCCGCCGACAACACTGCCACGCGCAAAAGCAGAAATGCTCAAAGCATGAAGACCGCTTTCCTCCCGTATACCTCTCATCCACATCCCCAGCACCGCCCCCGCAACAAACAATATCGGCAAGATGTTAAAATGAAAGGACACATGCGCATGCGCCAACATCGCCCCCAACGCACAAAAGGGCGTTAAAATCCACAGCCGCTTAGGATCATCCGCATCTATACCTTTAACCGCGCAAACGCAACGCCATACAGCCACACCGCAAAACAGATAGAATAAAACAACCCCAAATACGCCCATCTCTGCCCAGAATTGCAGCGGATCACAATGCGCCGTCCACCCAGAGCTCAACGGGTCGTCCCCCCGATACTCCGGGTAATAAAGAAAGAACGTCCCAATCCCTGTGCCCGTCCAGAAATAATCCTTCGCAATCTCAAACGTCGATGCCCAAATCTCCGGCCGCGACCACAAAAGCGGCATCTCTCCAGAGAGACTCCCGCTAACAATCCCAATCGATTTATTGCTGGTATACTCTCCAAACAAGCCAACACCGTAAAAACTCACCAAACCAAGAGCAGCAAAAATTATCAAGCAGCGCGCATGCTTGCGCACAAAATGAAGATTGCTAAACAAAAACACCGCCCCTGCCAAAACCATAGCAATGGTGGCACCGCGGCTTCCCGTCGTGAATATCGCCGTCAAAATCAAAAGCGCAAGCACCAAACACGCATTAGAAACAACCCGGCTGTTCGAACCCAACATTATCCCCAAAACCCCAAACAGCCCCAGCGACAACAACCCCGCCAAACTGTTCGGATTAGACAAAGGCCACTTCACCAAGCCCCACATCAACATATCGGGAAAGAAAACGGCCTGAACAATCGAAGAAATCGCCAGCACCGCATAAAACCCCACCAACATCTTGACCGCCAGATGCAATATCTTTTCCTGCGATGCCACCTGATAAAACATTAGGGCGCTAATAGGAAACGCGGAAAAAAAACAAAAATAAACAAAGCTCACCCCGCGCGCTTCCGATAAAAACACACTCAACAATGCCAAGGCCCAAAACGCACCACCCAAAATCAAAAACACCCTGTGCGGCACGAGGAGATCACGCATTTGAACAACCAAAATCACCGCCGAAGTAAACAATAGCCCCACTGCCGCAAACAGGAAATGGTCCTGCCAGGCATCAAACGGCATCAACGAAAAAATCAATGCGGAAAACCACAATAGAAAGGGAAGGTAAGTTTGAGAAAAGGATAAGCTCATAAAATAAGGCGTACCAAAATTATGCCTCCAAAACAATCGGGATCCTCATTCTAAGAGAAAACCATTCAAAGCATTTTTTTTAAAAGGCATGAGGAGCGACGCATACAAATTGAAAGGGTAAGCGAGCGACGAATAACATAGTGAAAAAGGAAAAGGCGAAGAATGGGCCGCTTCTGTTGCGAGGTGCGACCCAAACCCCACTATCCTTTGTCTAGAAGAATAGAATTAAATTGTAGCTACTACCTACTTAGTAAAACTAAGCAGCGATAGCGTCGCTTACGCGTACGTTATCATTGGCTACGACAAAGTTATCGTTTGCATTTATAAACGATTATCCGGTAACGGCGGAAAGCCGAACGCCGCAAAAGATGCCTTTACTACGCGTGTCGATCCTGTTTCAGGCCCATTTTATTAGGCAAATACTGAGATTTTAACCCAGCGGCCGCGACTGCGGCCTGCCCTTTCGGGCGTAAAAACCTAAAATGGTGGACCTGCCCGGTACTGCCCCGGGGTCCACGAACGCTTATTCCGCAACCACGT
>CAYGNI010000063.1:0-11102 GCA_964351195.1 uncultured Micavibrio sp. | reverse complement strand
AATTAAGTGCTTCATTTCTTAGCGATTCTTATGTATGTCTGTCCAGAGGAAATACGAAAGAAACGAAAGAAAATGCATCTCAAAGCCAGCATCCTGATTTTAACCCTCATCACAAGCTTAACGCTCATAACAACCGCACAGGCCTCACAAGACTTCCAGACATGGCTGAACGGCCTCAAACGCGAAGCCGCGCAAAAAGGCATATCCGAGGCCACAATCAACGCTGCGCTATCAGATGTACAGCCAATCCCGCGCGTCATAGAACTCGACCGCAAACAACCCGAAGGCAAAATGACCTTCGCCCAGTATAAACAACGCGTCATCAACGATGCGCGCATCCGTAAAGGCCGTATTTTGTTACAAGAACATCGCAGCGCGCTTGAGGCCGCTTCCCAAAAATACGGCGTGCCGCCGCAATACATTGTCGCCCTGTGGGGCATTGAAACCAGCTATGGCGAGAACACAGGTGGTTTTAAAGTCATCCCAGCCCTTGCAACACTTGCTCACGATGGCCGCCGCTCCGACTTCTTTAGAAGCGAGCTGTTCAACGCGCTAAAAATCATTGATGCCGGCCATATTAAACATTACGACATGAAAGGTTCTTGGGCCGGTGCGATGGGCCAGAACCAGTTCATGCCTTCAAGCTTTCATAGCTTCGCCGTCGATGGAAATGGTGACGGCCGCCGCGATATCTGGGGCAGCCTCCCCGACGTTTTCGCCTCAACTGCCAATTACCTCTCCAAAAGCGGCTGGATCGAAGACCAGAAATGGGGCAGGGAGGTTAAGCTTCCTAGCGGTTTCCCCGAAAGTCTCACAGGTACAAAAACCAAAAAATCACTTTCCACTTGGAAAAACATGGGAATCACTCTACCCAATGGCGCACCGGTTCCAACGTCTCCGGATTTGGAATCATCCATCGTAACTCCCGATGGGCTTGGCGGGCCGGCATATTTGGTCTATAATAACTACAATGTGGTCCTAAAATGGAACCGCTCGACCTATTTTGCTACATCTGTTGGTATCTTGGCAGATGCAATCGCCCAGTAGTATTAAGTTAATGAATTCAAAGGAATAAAAACAACATGCGCCATATTTTGCTGTTTTTATCACTACTACTTTTATTACCAGCTTGTACTGAAGTCGAGCTGGCCTCCCATGTTGCAAAACAAATCCCGCTTCCAAACGAAAGCACAAGCCAGGGGACCTTCAAAGTCGGTACACCCTATAAAATCGCAGGCAAGACCTATCACCCTCGCGAATCCTACAGCCATACAGAAACAGGCATAGCGTCTTGGTACGGCCCTAATTTCCACGGCAAGAGAACCGCAAACGGCGAAACATTCGATAAATACGAACTTACCGCTGCACACAGAACACTGCAAATGCCTTCACTTGTGCGCGTGACTAACCTTGAAAACGGCCGATCCGTGGTCGTACGCGTCAACGATCGCGGACCGTTTAAAAAGAACCGCGTCATCGACCTCTCTGAACGCGCCGCAGAAATGTTAAACTTTAAAAACAAAGGCACCGCACGCGTTAAACTTGAAGTCCTCAGCGAAGAAAGCAAACGTGTTGCCAACATCGCACGACAAGGCATAGATACCAGAGGTTTCGAAGTCGCCCATCAATCCGCCAAAAATCCAATTATTACACCGAAACAAAAACCCTTCACACCACAGCGCATAGCGCAAGCCCCATCAAAAGCACCGTCTTTAAACCCCGGTGTAGCCAAGACAGCAGCAGCAAAAGGGAACAATGTATATGTTCAGGCTGGCGCTTTCGGCAGTCGAAACAATGCACTCGCCATGGCACAAAAATTAAGCAGCTACGGAACAACGAATATCAGCGAAGCCTCTGTTAACGGCTCCACGCTCTACCGCGTTCGATTAGGCCCGTTCCCCGATGGACCACAGGCCAACATGGTTGTCTCACAACTCTCATCCGCTGATATCCCCTCATCTATGGTCGTTGTTGAATAAGTCGAATAACACCCCTTGAAACCCGCTCTTAAAAGCGTTCTAATCATTTTCATGATGAAATATTTTTACACGCTTTTTCTGTCTTTGGTCTGTGTCCTAAACATCTCCAATCTTGCACACGCCCAGCACATTCAAACCTCTGCTAAACAAGCCATCGTTATAGATTATGACACCGGCGCGGTGCTTTATGAAAAGAATGCGGATGAACGCATGCCAACCTCGTCTATGAGCAAGGTGATCACTGCTTACGCCGTTTTTGACGCCCTAAAAAACAGCCAATTCAGTTTGGATGATACATTCCAGGTTAGCGAAAAAGCCTGGCGCAAAGGCGGCTCAAAAATGTTTGTAGAGGTTAATAAAGACGTCAGAATTGACGACCTTCTGCGCGGCGTCATTATCCAATCCGGCAATGACGCGACCATCGTCTTGGCCGAAGGCCTAGCAGGCTCCGAAGAAGCCTTCGCCGAACGCCTCAACCAGATTGCTGGAAAACTGGGTATGGAAAACTCCAACTTTACCAACGCAAGCGGCTGGCCGGACGACAACCATTATTCAAGCGCCAGAGACCTCAGCATACTCGGCAAAGCCCTTATCAAAAATTTCCCTGAATACTACCCCTATTATTCGGAAAAAGAATTCACCTATAATGCTATCACACAACAAAACCGAAACCCGCTTCTTCACCAAAATATAGGCGCAGATGGTATAAAAACGGGTCACACAGACGCCGGCGGCTACGGCCTCATTGGCTCAGGTACAAGCAATGACCGCCGCGTGATCCTCGTCATCAATGGTCTTGAAGATGAAGCTGCGCGCGCCCAGGAATCCAAAAAACTGCTCCAATGGGGCCTGCAAAGCTTCAAAAACGAAGCCCTTATCAATGCTAATCAAGTCGTAGATCAGGCCCCGGTCATGCTGGGTAAAAGCGAAAGCATCGGCCTGGCCCCAAACACAGACATCATCGGCACCATGCCGTTTAACGCAGCCAAAAACGTCAAAATTACCATCCGCCATAATGAACCGATTCTTGCCCCAATAGCGCAAGGCCAGGAGCTGGGGCAAATCCAAATCGAGATCCCCGGGCAAGACGCTATCACCGCGCCGCTTTTTGCCACGCAGAGCGTCGAAAAACTCGGTTTCTTCGCCAGTACGCTTACAAAGGCCAAACTTCTGGCCTCTGGACTGTAAAACAATGGGCGGCCTGTTCATCACATTTGAAGGCGGGGAGGGGGCAGGAAAAACAAGCCAGATCAACCGCCTCGCCGAAGGCCTGACTAAAGCAGGGCACAAAGTCGTGACCACCCGTGAACCCGGCGGCACACCTGAATCCGAAAAAATACGTAATCTCCTCGTACAGCGCGAAGGTGGCAGCTGGACCCCTATGGCCGAAGCACTCCTCTTTTTCGCCGCACGCGTCATGCTGGTGAACAAAACAATTCAGCCAGCCCTTGAAGACGGGAAAATCGTGATCTGCGACCGCTTCACCGACTCCACTCGCGCTTATCAAGGCTACGGCCACAACTTCGATCTGAAAAAAATAGAAGCCTTAAAAACCATAGCTCTCGATGACCTTGAACCCGATCTGACCTTCATCATGGACATAGAGCCTAAAGCCGGATTAGAGCGCTCCACCCGCCGCCTCGCTGCCGAAGCCCTTAACGTCAAACAAAAAGAAGATCGCTTCGAAAACATGGATTTATCCTTTCATGAACGCCTTCGCCAGGGCTTCCTCACAATCGCTCAAAATGCACCGGATCGTTGCCATGTCATCGATGCAACCCAAAGCATCGAAACCATCAGTGAGGATATTCTCGCCAAAACCCTCAAGAAAATAGGGGGCTAAGATGGATTTATTCGGCGAGCCGGAAGCCCCCGAAATTGAAGACAAAACGGAAAGCCCCCCCGCACTGGAAAATGAGGAAGAACTCTTCGCCCATCCTCGCACCATGCCATTTTGCGCAGGTCAGGAAAAAGCAGAGCACACCTTATTGGAACTCTATCATTCAAACCGAATGCCCCACGGCATCATCTTCGCCGGACAAAAAGGCATCGGCAAAGCCACCACAGCTTTCCGTTTGGCCCGCTTTCTGCTGAAAAACGCACCCAAAGACCCCAATCAAAATTCCATGTTCGATGACGCCCCGGCCGAAACGCCTAAAACCATGGACATCCCCTCAGACGACCGCATCTTCCGCCAGGTTGCATCGGGCGGCCACCCCGATTTATTGACCATTGAACGCACCTATGACGCCACAAAAAACAAAACGCAAGATTTGCTCGCCGTCGCCGAGCTCCGCAAAGTTGAACCGTTCCTGCGCCGCACCGCAAGCGAAGGCGGATGGCGCGTTGTTATCATCGACGATGCCGATACCATGAACCGCAACGCCCAAAACGCGCTGCTCAAAATCCTCGAAGAACCACCCGCGCAAACAGTTATTATCTTGGTCGCACATAGGGCAGGGGCCTTGATTCCGACAATCCGTTCGCGCGCCAGAACCCTCAATTTCGACAAGCTGTCTCCCGACATCATCACCGACCTTCTGGCGCAAAACGGCACATATATAGACCCGTTTCAAGGCGAAACACTCTCTGCTTTGGCCGAAGGCTCTTTTGGCGCCGCGCTAGGTATGCTCGAAGATGGCGGCCTTGAAATGCTCGAAACCATCCTCGAATTCATCAAATCCCCCGACTGGCCGAAAATCCATAGCTTCGCCGACCAAATCAGCCGGGCAGGACAAGAAACACAATATAAAACCTTCACCACCATCCTGCTTTGGATTTACAAAACCCTCAGCTTCGCCAAAGCTCGCGGCCTCGCATTACAACCCGCCGCCCTCAATGAAGAGCCGCTCAGCACCATTTTGCAAAACTCTTCTCTTGCGCAGCTCCTCAAAATCTGTGAAAACCTATCCGATTGCTTTGAAAGCACAGCCCGCGCCAATCTTGATAAAAGACAAGCCGTGCTCAGCGCTTTCAAAACGATACAACAATAATGTCATCCTGAAACGCTTGCGTTGAAGGATCTAGATTCTCCAGGGCAAACCCCTTCAGAATGACTACAATGAGGAACCCATGGCCAATAAAGAGCCTTTCTACATTACAACCGCAATTTCCTATGTGAATGGCGTCCCGCATCTCGGCCATGCGTATGAATCCATTCTCACCGACGTCCTCGCCCGCTTTAAGCGCCAGGATGGCTACGATGTCATGTTCCTCACCGGCACAGACGAACACGGTGAAAAAGTCGCCAAAACCGCAGAAGACAACAGCGTCACCCCCAAAGAATTCGCCGATAAAAATGCCGCCACATTTTTGGAGATGACAAAACTCCTGAATATCTCCAACGACGATTTCATCCGCACAACCGAAGAGCGCCACTACGAAGCCTCTCAAGCTCTCTGGCTAAGGCTCAAGGAGCAGGGCGATATCTATCTCGGCAAATACGAAGGCTGGTATTCCATGCGCGAAGAAGCCTATTTCGCCGAAGATGAATTGCACACAGATCCCGAAACAAAAGAGCGTTTAAGCCCCAATGGAACACCTGTTACCTGGGTAGAAGAACCCAGTTATTTCTTTAGGTTATCCAATTATACTGAGAAATTACTTGAATATTATGAGACCCACAAAGAGTTCATTGAGCCGCAAACGCGCCGCAATGAAATCGTCAGCTTTGTCAAAACAGGCCTAAAAGACCTTTCGATCTCTCGTCACAAAAGCCGCCTGACATGGGGCATTCCCGTCCCCGAAGATGAAGACCACGTCATGTATGTCTGGCTCGACGCGTTAACCAACTACATTACCGCGCTCGGCTACCCTGACGAAACAGCCGAAAAATACCAAAAATTCTGGCCCGCGCAGTACCATGTGATCGGCAAGGACATCACACGTTTCCACGCCATATACTGGCCCGCCTTCCTGATGTCAGCAAAATTACCCATACCGCAAACAATCTTCGCCCACGGTTTTATCAACGTACAGGGCCAGAAAATGTCCAAATCCGTAGGCAACGTGATGTCACCGTCCGGCCTCGTTGAAACATACGGCCTCGACCAAATTCGTTATTTCCTGATGCGCGAAATCCCCCACGGTCAAGACGGCAATTTCAGCCACGAACAAGCTATATTGCGCATCAACGCCGACCTCGCCAATGGTCTGGGCAACCTCGCGCAACGCACGCTCTCTATGATTTACAAAAACTGCGATGAAACAATTCCGCAAGCCGGTGATTTCAACGCCGATGACAAAGCCTTGCTGGAGCGCGCCCAAAAAACCACACTCGAAACAATGCGCGCCAAAATGGATGACATCCAAATCCACCGCGCTCTGGAAGAAATTTGGCGCCTTGTGTCTGATGCCAACGGCTATATCGACGCGCAAGAACCCTGGAAACTCAAAAAAGAAGACCCGCAGCGCATGCAAACTGTGCTTTACGTGCTGGCCGAAACCATTCGCTGCTTAGCTATTCTCGTGCACCCCGTAACACCGAACGCCGCCGACAAAATGCTGGATCAGCTTAAAATCCCCGCAGGTGCGCGCAATTTCGCCGCGCTTGAAACACCGCTGCCAAGCGGCACAAAAATCGACAAACCCGAAGGGGTCTTCCCCCGCATCGTAGAGGAAGAGGAGGCGGCATAATGTGGATCGACAGCCACTGCCACCTCAATCATACGAAATTTGACGGACAGAGTCCCGCCGACATCATCGCCGATTTCAAAGAGAGCAAAATCGACGGCTGTGTCACCATCAATTGCCGCATCTCCGACGAATTCGAAGATATCCTCAAAATCGCGCAAAAACACGACAATGTCTGGTGCTCCATCGGCACGCACCCACATGATGCCGGCGCCCACGAAGAACAAGCCATCACGCTTGAACAGCTCATCGAAAAAGCCACCTCCGATCCCAATATCGTCGGAATAGGGGAGAGCGGCCTTGATTACTTCTACGATAATTCCCCGCGCGACCTACAGGCTGCTTCTTTTCGCAAACACATCAAAGCCTGCTCCGAGACAGGATTGCCGCTCATCGTCCACACACGCGACGCCGAAGAAGACACGTACAGCATCCTTAAGGAAGGCACGGAAGAGGGGCCTTTGACAGGTGTCATGCATTGCTTTAGCTCAAGCGAAGACCTCGCCATGAAAGCCCTGGATCTCGGCTTCTACATCTCATTCTCAGGGATAGTCACTTTCAAAAACGCCACCGAGCTTCAGGATATCGCCAAAAAAGTCCCGGCCGACCGCATTCTCGTCGAAACCGACGCACCGTTCCTCGCACCAACGCCGCTACGTGGACAAACCAACAAACCGTCCTATGTTAAGCATACGGGCGAATTTCTGGCGAATTTACGCGGGGAGGATGTTGAAACCTTCGCCCGCCAGACAAGCGAAAACTTTTTTAGGCTATTCACCAAAGCACAATTGGCATGAAGACACTGGACATCACAATACTAGGCTGCGGCAATTCCACAGGAGTACCGGCCATTGGCAATTTTTGGGGCGCCTGCGATCCGAACGAACCCAAAAACACACGCACACGCTCCAGCATCCTGGTCCAAAGCAAAGCCACAACCCTCATCGTCGATACAGGCCCCGATTTCCGACAGCAGCTCAACCGCGCAAACATTAACAACATCGACGCGGTACTTTACACGCACCACCACAGCGATCACACCACCGGCATAGACGAGCTGCGCGTCCTCAAATTCCGCAATAAAAAGGATTATATACCTATTTATGCAAATTACGAGACCCTCAAAGACCTCAAAAAACGCTACGAATACGCCTTTAACGGCGGAAATCACGCCATTTATCCACCCATCATCCAACCCAATAAAATCACGCCGGACCGCTTTGGACGCGCCATGCAGATCGGCGATATCGACATCATACCGTTTGAACAAGACCACGGCAGCTGTACATCTATTGGATACAGATTTGGTGATACAGCCTACAGCGTGGATATCCTGACACTCGATGACACGGCCATACAAACGCTCACAGGCATCAAAACCTGGATTGTCGATTGCGCAGCCTATAAAGACGACGATAACGCCGTGCATGCCGGCCTGAATAAGATTTACGCGCTGAATGACAAAATCAAAGCTGAAAATGTCTATCTCACAAGCCTCAGCCTCGCAGCAGATTACAAAACCCTGTGTGATGAACTCAAAGACGGCTACAAACCGTGCTATGATGGCTTAAAACTGACAGCAACACTGTAAAGGTTAAGTCACACACATAGACGCCACAAAGAATCACCCCCCTGTAAACCTAATATATTATTTTCCATAATATATATTATCACTCTTTTATATGGGATAAACTAACTACCCCCGCCCGCGGTAATTTGGCACGTCTTGGGCCTGAATCCAAACACCTTCCGGCGGCTCGCCCGTTTGATAGAAAATATCAATCGGAATGCCGCCGCGCGGATACCAATACCCGCCAATCCTCAACCACTTGGCTTCAATAAAATCGGCAATCTTACGGGCAATCATAATCGTGCAGTCTTCGTGAAAAGCCCCGTGATTGCGAAACGACCCTAAAAACAGCTTCAAAGACTTACTCTCGATAAGCCAATCCCCCGGCACATAATCAATCATAATATGCGCAAAATCCGGCTGCCCGGTAATCGGACACAGCGACGTAAACTCCGGCGCCGTAAAGCGCACACAATAATCAACATCACTTTGCGGATTGCGCACACGCTCCAGCTCCGCTTCATCAGGGCTATTGGGCAACACGCTCGAACCACCCAATTGCTTCAAATCTTTGTAAATATCGCTCATCTCTTTAAACGCCTCTCTGATTGCCCCAAATAAGTGTATGCAGCTGCGGCAAGACCGTAACATCATGCCAGTGATCATTCGTAGCCACATCAACAAGCCATCGCATACGCGCCATCACGGCCTCACCCTTAAAATCACCGTCGGGGCTATGGTTTCCGGGTTGAATATATGCCTTAAGCCCCGGATACCGCGCGCAAACCTCGCGCGCAAAATCATAATCCGCCTGATCAAACACCACAATTTTCAAAATCATCTGCGTATCGCCGCCCGCCTTCACGCAAGCATCAAACACATCCCAATCCACATCCATACCGCTGGACGGCGGCTTGGGGCTGAGCGTTAACACATCAATATCCTTGAACCAATCCTGCGCCACCGACCCTTGCGTCTCCAGGCAAAAACGATAGCCCTTTTCATGCCCAATATCGATCAAAGGCTTAAGCGGCTGAATCGCCGGGTTCCCCCCTGAAATTGTCACCATCATAGGATGACCGCCAGACAGCCGCTCCACCTCTTCAAAAATTTCCGCCGCGCTCATCGCCTGCCAATCATGGCGATACTGGCTCTTCACCGCATATAAAGTATCACACCAGCTACAACGGTAATCACACCCACCCGTGCGCACAAACACAGTCGGCTGCCCGATCAAAGCCCCCTCGCCCTGAATCGTCGGCCCGAAAATCTCGCTGATACGGATCAGATCTTCACTCATGCCTCATAGTACTCCGCCCATGTTTTCGGTGTTTCACTGACACGTACAGCGTAAACTTCCGGCCACTGCGCCTTACACCACTCATAAAACCGCTTCGCCATCCGCTCCGCCGTGACGCACTCATCACCCAAAACATCATTAAGATGCCGGTGATCGAGGTTTTCATCCAGATAATCCTTAAACGCCGAAAGCGCGCGGTAATCGCGCACAAACCCGACCTCATCGAGCTCTTCAGAACGCAAAACCACCTCCACACGGTAATTATGCCCATGCAGCCGCGCGCACGGATGCTCCTCCGGCAGACCCAAAATCTGATGCGAAGCGGAAAAGCTGAACTCTTTCTTGATAATATACATGCCTACCTACCCCGCCGCCTTTTGCTGCTCTTCGCGCGCCCGCAAAGCCACGCGCTCTTTCCAATACGCATTATCCGCATAAACCGTAGGATCCTCAACGCCAGCCAAAGCAAACGCCTCCTGCCGCTCTACACATGTCCCGCAGCGCCCGCAATGAACCTCTCCGCCTTTATAGCAAGACCAGCTCTTTTCAAACGGCACCCCAATGCGCGCGCCTTCCGCCGCAATATCCGCCTTGCTCACATGCACGTACGGTGTATAAAGCGCAATATCGGAAAACCCCTCCAAAGCATGCTTTTGCATCGCCCCAAACGAATCCACAAATCCGGGCCGGCAATCGGGGTAAATAAAGTGATCCCCCCCATGAAACGCCGCGCCAACCGCATCTAGCCACCGCGCACTCGCAATCCCGTAGGCAATCGAAAGCATAATCGCATTACGGTTCGGAACCACGGTAATGCGCATCGTTTCCTCGGCATAATGCCCGTCGGGCACGTCAACATCATCCGTGAGTGCCGACCCGCTTAGCATCCCGCCAAGCCCTCTCAAATCACAAATATCATGACGAACACCCAAATCCGCCGCCGCTTGCGCCGCAAAACCCAGCTCTTTCTTATGCCGCTGCCCGTAATCAAAGGACAAAAGCCCGGCCAGCTCACGCTCTTGGGAAGTTTTATACGCCAAAGTAACCGAATCCAGGCCACCTGAGCAAATCAGAAGTGTTTTCAAAACGAATGTCTCCTTGTTTTTTTAGACCGGGTAGAAGTCCGCGACCGGTTCGGGGACATCTTATAATCTCCTTTTCCTCACCTGTCAAAGTTTGTAGGGTGAAGCCATGACAAAACAATACGACATCAACGACCTCATCAATGTCATGGTCCGCCTGCGCGACCCTGACGGCGGCTGCCCCTGGGATCTGGAGCAGGATTTCAAGACAATCGCCCCCTACACCATCGAAGAAGCCTACGAAGTCGTCGACGCCATCGACAACAATGACATGGAAAACCTGCGTGAAGAGCTGGGCGACCTCCTCCTCCAGCCTATCTACCATGCCCAAATGGCCAAAGAAGCCGGGCATTTCGACATCGCCGACGTCATCAATGACATCACCGCAAAGATGATCCACCGCCACCCGCATGTCTTCGGCGATACCGATGCAAAAACCGCTCAAGACGTCAACGCCCTCTGGGACGAGCGCAAAAAGCTGGAAAAAGGAAAAGAGGACAGCGCGGATAAAAGCGCTATTGATGGCATCCCTATAGCCC
>CAYGNI010000062.1:0-11133 GCA_964351195.1 uncultured Micavibrio sp. | reverse complement strand
GATGCAACGCGCCCGCCCCGAAGCCCCGCTGAAAGCCAAGCATCTGGGCAAAGCCCTGGAGCAACTCGCCGAAGAAGGGGCCGCGCGCGTTTTTAAACCCGTGCAAAGCCCCGATTGGGTCGTGGGTGTTGTTGGCGCCCTGCAATTCGATGTTTTGCGCGACCGCATCCGCAGCGAATACGAAATTCCCGTCAAATTCGAAACCACAGAACTGTATACCGCGCGCTGGCTTTCATGCGATGATCATACAAAGCTCAAAAAATTCCTCGATGCCAACCAAAGTGCTATCGCCAACGACCATGACGGAGATCCCGTCTTTATGGCCCGCAACGCATGGCACCTTGACGATGCGGAATCAAAAAACCCCGACATCAAGTTCAACGCAACAAAATAATCCTTTGAAACCCCTTGAATTCCAACGTGTAGAATGACATATCTATGCCGCAAGGAAATTTTATGAGTGATATCCAACAAGAGACAATAGATCAAGTCAAAGCCCTCGCCGGTAAATATACGGCTGGCTTCGTGACAGACATTGAATCGGACAAAGCCCCCAAAGGTTTATCCGAAGATATCGTGCGCTTTATTTCGGCCAAAAAAGGGGAGCCGGAATGGATGCTGGAATGGCGTTTGAAAGCCTATCGCAGATGGCTCAAAATGCCTGAGCCGACTTGGGGCAAGCTGAAGATCAAACCCATCGATTACCAAGATAGCTATTATTATTCCGCACCCAAGGACCACAAAGATGGCCCAAAGACACTGGATGACGTTGATCCCAAATTGCTCGAAACTTACGAAAAGCTCGGCATTTCCCTGCGTGAACAAGAAATTTTGGCAGGCGTACAAGAGCGCACGCCCGTCGCCGTAGACGTCGTATTCGACTCTGTGTCCGTCGCCACGACATTCAAAGAAAAACTGGCCGAAGCCGGCGTAATTTTCTGCTCCATTTCCGAAGCCATCAAAAACCATCCCGATTTGGTGAAGAAATATATCGGCTCTGTCGTCCCGCCTGGCGATAACAAACATGCCTGCTTAAACTCCGCGGTGTTCACAGACGGTTCGTTCGTTTACATTCCCGAAGGCGTACGCTGCCCGATGGAGCTGTCGACCTATTTCCGCATAAATGAGCTGAATACAGGCCAATTCGAACGCACGCTCATCATCGCTGATAAAGGCTCTTATGTTTCATATCTGGAAGGCTGCACCGCCCCAATGCGCGATGAAAACCAGCTTCACGCCGCCGTGGTTGAGCTTATTGCCCATGATGACGCGGAAATTAAATATTCAACCGTACAAAATTGGTACCCCGGCGATTTTGAAACCGGACAGGGCGGTATCTACAATTTCGTCACCAAGCGCGGCATGTGCGAAGGGCGCAACTCAAAAATCAGCTGGACCCAGGTTGAAACCGGCTCTGCCATCACCTGGAAATACCCGTCTTGTATCCTCAAGGGCGATAATTCCCAGGGCGAGTTTTACTCCGTCGCAATCACCAATGGCCGCCAGCAAGCCGACACCGGCACAAAAATGATCCATATCGGCAAAAATACCAAAAGCCGAATTATTTCAAAAGGTATCAGCGCCGGGCATTCCAATAACACCTATCGCGGACAGGTTAAAATCCTGGCCGGGGCGCAAGGCGCACGCAACTTCACCGTTTGCGATTCGCTTTTAATTGGCGATCAATGCGGCGCGCATACGGTTCCCTACATCGAAAGCAAAAATAAATCTGCCAATTTGGAGCATGAGGCAACAACATCTAAAATCGGTGAAGATCAGCTTTTCTATTGTATGCAGCGCGGTTTAAGCGAGGAAGAAGCCATCGCGCTTATCGTGAATGGGTTTGCGCGCGAAGTGATGCAGCACTTGCCAATGGAGTTTGCTGTGGAGGCCCAAAAACTTGTTGGAATAAGCCTAGAAGGAAGCGTTGGATAAGTGTATTCTGATGCTTACAAAAGATTCAGGAGAGAAAAACTATGACAGAATTCATTGACCAATATTCAGGCTTCATCAACACCGACCCGTTCTTGCTGTTTTTCGGCAGCTTTTATTTGGTGCTTGGTCTTTCTATATTCTTTGCCAAGCAACAATGGAAAGAATTTGTAAATTTATTTATCCAATATGATGCCCTCAGCCTCGTTATGGGCGTCATGACGCTTCCAATCGCTTTGTTTGTAATTGTTTTTTACGACAATTGGGACACGTTGGCCTCGACCGTCTTGATGATCATGGGGTATATCAGCCTCTTTAAAGCTGTTGTTTTATTGCTGCGCCCGAACTGGATCCAAGGGTTCTTGAGCAAAAAGTTCGTTAACAAATATCTATGGTTGGATGGCTTGTCAGGGGTTATACTCGGGGCCGCAATGATTGTTCTATAAAAGGGTTCTAATGATTAAGATCAAAGACTTACATGCAAACGTTGAGACTGATGAAGGCAAGATTGAGATTCTGAAAGGGATCACGCTCGACATCCCCGAAGGGGAAGTTCACGCCATCATGGGTCCCAACGGCAGCGGTAAATCTACGCTATCTTATGTTTTGGCCGGCCAGGAAGATTACGAAGTCACCAAAGGCTCTATAGAATTAAACGGGAGCGATCTTTTGGATTTAGACTCTGAAGAACGCGCCGCCGCCGGGTTATTCTTGGCGTTCCAATACCCTGTGGAAATCCCGGGCGTCAATATGTCGACATTTCTAAAAACATCAATCAATGCAATCCGCAAACAACGCGGCGAAGACGAGCTTGATGCGCTTGCATTGCTCAAATTGATGAAGGCCAAATGCGCGGAGCTGGGGATTCAGGACGACATGATGAAACGCGCCGTCAACGTTGGCTTTTCCGGCGGTGAGAAAAAACGCAACGAAGTCCTGCAAATGGCGATGCTGGAGCCAAAATTCTGTGTTCTTGATGAAACCGATAGCGGCCTTGATATTGATGCGCTCAAAGTTGTTGCTGATGGCGTGAATGCGATGCGCGATGACAAACGCTCATTTCTTGTCATCACGCATTATCAACGCTTGCTCGATTACATCAAACCAGATGTGGTCCATGTTCTGGCCAAGGGCAAAATCGTCAAGACAGGCGGGCCAGAGCTCGCCAAAGAACTGGAAGAAAAAGGCTACGCCGAGTTTTTAGAAGAGGCCGCCTAAACATGCCTTTAACAGCATTAGACCCTGATAACCTTCCCACTCCAAAGGTTGAAGAATGGAAATTCACCAACCTTCCGCGAGCGATTCCGGCGAATTTAGTCCGCGCGGAAGATGAGGAGGAAGAAATTATCCACATAAAGCGTGGAGAACTCCGGGAAAACCCTGTGGAAGTTTTGTTTACGGGCGTGGATGGCTCCCACCACATCGACCAGTTAAAAATCAAAGTGGAAGATGGCGCGCAAGTGACCGTGATTGAACGTCACGAAGGGCAAGGGGCATACTGGAAAAACCGCGTGACGGAAATTGAGGTGGGCCGAAATGCGCATCTGAATCACATCCGCATCCAAAACGATTCAACTCAGGCCGTGAATACAAACATGGCACATGTAAAAATAGCGCGCGATGCCGTGTATAACGGTTTCAGCCTGAATATAGGCGGTAAATTAACCCGCCATGATATTCATGCGGAAATTCAAGGCGAAAACGCCGAGCTTTCGTTCAACGGCGTAAACCTGCTGAATGGAACGCAACACGGTGATACGACCATCGTGATCGAACACCAAAAACCCAATGGCCGCTCTAATCAATTCTATCGCAGTTTGATTGACGACAAGGCGCATTGTGTGTTTCAGGGAAAAGTTCACGTCCATCAAATCGCACAAAACACAGACGGGTATCAACTCTCCAATACTTTGCTGCTCTCCCCGGATGCGGAGATGGACACAAAGCCGGAGCTGGAAATCTACGCTGATGATGTAAAATGTTCCCACGGCGCCACCACGGGCCAGCTCGACGAAGAACCGTTATTCTATCTACGCCAGCGCGGCCTTAACGAAGCCCAGGCCCGCCTTTTGCTTGTGCAGGCTTTTGTGGATGAAGTTGTTGATAAAGTCACAAACGAGGCCATGCGCGAAGAAATCCTGAAAATAACAGACACATGGCTTGAAACTGCCCTGAAATAAACCCTACATCGTTCATGACCCGGCTTGTCCGGTTAATCCAGGGCTGTTATGACTGGATTGCCCGCATGAAGCGGGTAATGACGAAAAGAGCGAATATGACGTCAGATATTTCTAAATACCGCGCTGATTTCCCCGTCCTGTCCACCGTGATGAACGGCAAGCCTTTGGCATTTCTCGATACAGGAGCAAGCGCGCAAAAGCCCAATACCGTGATTGAGGCGATGAATAACGTCCAATCACAAGCCTATTCCAACATTCATCGCGGCCTTTACCGCATTTCTCAGGGCTTAACGACAGATTTTGAAGCCGTAAGAGCAAAAGTCGCCGCTTTCATCGGCGCAAATAGCGAAAAAGAGATCGTTTTTACCCGAAATAGTACAGAAAGTATCAATTTAGTCGCCCAAAGCTGGGGGCGTACGTACCTTAAGGCGGGCGATGAGGTGATTATCTCTGAAATGGAGCACCACGCCAATATCGTCCCTTGGCAGATTTTGCGCGATCAAATCGGCATTGTAATCAAAATTATACCTGTCTTGGACGACGGAACTTTGGATTATGCTGTGTTTGAAACACTTCTATCCGATAAAACCAAATTAATCGGCATTATCCATGTTTCAAACGCATTAGGGACTGTCAATAATATAAGCAAAATCATAGGATTATCACGTAAATTTAATGCTAAAATTAAAGTTCTGGTTGATGGGTCTCAATCCGTTGTGCATGAAAAAATCGATGTCAAAGCCTTAGACGCTGACTTCTTTGTCTTCACAGGGCATAAACTCTACGGCCCAACGGGCATTGGTGTTTTATATGGCAAATATTACGTGCTTGAAACCATGCCCCCGTATCAGGGTGGCGGCGACATGATTGAACGTGTCACATTTGATAAAACCTCGTATAAAGAGCCGCCATATCGTTTTGAAGCCGGAACGCCAGCGATTGTCGAGGTCATCGGCCTGGGCGCAGCCATTGATTACATTCAAAACATCGGCATGGAAAACATCCACGCCCATGAACAAGCGTTATTGGCGTATGGCACTGAAACAATAAAACAAATCGAGGGATTACATCTGTATGGCGATACGCCCTACAAAGCCGCCATTTTGAGCTTCACCATCGAAAATGCCCCCCCGGGCGATGTCGGCATGATCCTCGATCAATGTGGCGTAGCTGTGCGTACGGGGCATCACTGCTGTATGCCGCTTATGCAAAGATATGGTATAGATGCGACAATTCGCGCGTCTATGGGCTTGTACACCAACAAATCCGACATAGATCAATTATGCGATGGTTTGGCAAAAGCCATGGAAATGCTGGTATAATAATGGATATGACCAAAGAAAATATGGAAGCTGAAAAGAAAATACAAAACACTGTCCCTGCAATGTCCGATGATGAGGCATTGACGGAGCCTACGCATGTCGATGCAGATAAAGAGCATACGCTTTGGCCGATGGTACGGGACGCATTAAAAGAAATTTACGACCCTGAAATCCCCGTCAATGTTTATGAGCTTGGTTTGATCTATGCCGTAAAATTTCTGGAGGATAAAGACGGCATCACTGATGTTGATGTCAAAATGTCACTAACGTCGCCGGGTTGCCCCGTGGCGCAGGAAATGCCGGGCTGGGTGCAGGGCGCAATTTTGCCGCTTGATGGTATTGGTGATGTGGATGTCGAGATTGTCTGGGACCCCCAATGGGACCCCTCCATGATGTCTGAAACCGCCAAGATGCAATTGAATATGTTTTATTGACACAAACCTTGATTTTCGCAGGGAACGCAAAGAAAGCATGATGATAAAGATTACACAAAACGCCGCCGCGCAAATTCAAACGCTTTTGGACAAGGCGCCAAAAGAGACGCAAGGCGTGCGTTTGTCTGTGAAAGCGACGGGATGCTCGGGCAATTCCTATAAAATGGATTACATTAAACAAGGCGATGATTTATCCGCTGACGATTTGTTCGAAGAACATGGTGTACGTCTCTATATTCCCAAAATATATTCTTGGATGCTCATCGGCACAACTGTGGATTATATCGTGGACGAATTGGGGAATGCCCGTTTTGACTTCATAAACCCGAATGAATCCGGGCGTTGCGGCTGTGGCGAATCTTTCCATGTTGATGTGGATAAGCTTAAGAATCTCAAAGAAGAAGCCTGAAAATAGGGCTATCGGAGGTTTTTCTTGGCATCAACGCCGGCATGCTTGGTGGCTTCGCTGAATTGTGAAGAGTCCGCAGCATTCTGAACACCTTTTGACATGATTGTCGAGGACATGCTGTAATTCTTGGGAAACCAGCGCGGCGTGCGCGCCGCATCACGAATAAAAGTGCCGGGTGCGCCAGGATCTATCCACGTATCTCCAGCGCCACGCCAAGAATATTGTATAACACCGCCCATGAAATTTTATTCCTCTCGTATATATCCCAGTTCCGCGAGAATCTTGAGATAAACTCTCATCAATTCGGGTGCGTTATCTCCGCTTTTATAAGCCATATAGAGATTGCCCAAATTTAAGTTCTCAAGAGCGTTTACCGCGTCCGCATCATTGTTATCCTCAAGCTCTTCCACAATTTTACAGATTTCGATCAAAAGCTTCAAATTTTTGTCGTAATTCGCGGGCAGATAAACATCATCACCCTCAACAATGCTAGGCCGTTTATATCCGCGCATGATTTGCTCTATGTCATTTAATGCCCCGGCCAGCGTAAGCGCCTGATGATAATCCGCGGTATGCTGGGCCGCAGGTAAATAAAGATGAACCATAGGTTTGTTGTAGGCGCGCGCCTGAATATTCGGCGAAGCAATCACTTCAATTTCAATTTTGCTGGTTTCCACAACGTCCAAAAGCCGCGCACCCGTAGTGCTTTTGGCTAAAAGAGACTTACATTGCTCCAAAATACTCTCAGCTTTGGGATGCGCGTATTCAATCTCGGTGAAACCTTTGGGAGCATCCAGAAATGAAATAGCCGCAGGCTCAACGAGGTCTATGCGCCCATTTCTATGAACATGGATCAAAACCTCGCGTCGCTCATCTTGATACAGCAAAACCGTGCGGATCGCATATACGTCGGTGCTCTCATCAAAACTTACCTTCGCATCCGCGCTTTCAGGAAGCAAAACAACCGTATTCCCGCGCTCATACACATAGGAAAAATACAGATCAATATAATCAAAAACAGTATCGGCGCTTAAAGACACACTCCCCTGAACGCAAAGCGTCTGCATCACGTGATCAGACCCGTCGAGATAATAGTGGTTCTCCCCGTTGCTCACATAATCGAGCAGCACAAATGGCGGCGAGTATTTATTGGCGATGCGAACAAGGTCATAGCCCTCATAAAACGGCAAAGCATGCTGATAAACCTCGCAAATCGACGGCTCGAACAAAACACGCAGATCTTCGCTGCGCACGGCATCGAGAAAGGAAAGGGCATCTTGGGCGGAGAGTTTCTGCCAGGAACGGTTCATGCATTCATCCTACCATTGTTTTAGCGCGCGCGGCATCGTCTTTTTCCCTCAAAGCTTTTTCAATCACCTCCGGCCCAGCGCCGTCTTGATAAGGATAATTGCTCAAGGCGCGCCGCCAGGCTTTTGCGCCGGGCTGGTGGTGATAAAGCCCCATAATATGCCGCGTAATTGATTTCACAGGCGTGTCATAATCGCGCATTTGCCGCTCGATATAGGGAATAAGCGCCTTGGCGACGTCATCACGCTCTGGCAAATCCGTCGCGCCAAAAACATGGTTTTCAATTTCACTGAGGAAATAGGGATTCTGATAGGCCTCACGCCCGACCATAACACCATCAAGATCCCGGCTTTCATCAATCTGCGTCATCTGTGTAATACCGCCATTCAAAATAATCCGCAATTCCGGATACTTCGCCTTAATCTCACGCACGCGCTCATAATCAAGCGGCGGAACCTCGCGGTTTTGCTTCGGCGAAAGCCCCGAAAGCCAGGCTTTTCGTGCATGAATAATAAAAGTTTTACACCCTTTATCCGCAGATTTGCCCACAAACGCATCCAAAAATTCAAAACTGTCTTCATCATCAATCCCGATGCGGCACTTCACCGTAACGGGAATGTCGACTTCTCCCTGCATCGCTGCCACGCAATCGGCGACTTGATCGGGCTCTTGCATCAAACACGCGCCAAAGCGCCCGCTTTGGACGCGATCTGATGGACACCCGCAATTCAGGTTAATCTCATCATATCCGGCTTCTTCACCCATCTGCGCACATCGCGCCAAATCTTGCGGGTCCGACCCGCCAAGCTGCAAGGCAACCGGCTTGTCGGCTTTATCAAAGCGCAAAAAACGCTCCGCATCACCGTGGAGCAGGGCGCCAACAGTCACCATTTCGGTATAAAGCTTGATATGCGGCGCAATGAGACGGTGAAAATACCGGCAATGCCGATCCGTCCAATCCATCATCGGTGCAACTGAAATTTCAAAATCATCATTCATGACCATGGGTTTTAACGCGAAGCAACGAAGTTTCGAAGCAAAAAGAATAAAAAAACTTCGCACCTTCGCGTCTTCGCGTTAAAAATAAAGAATGCGTTTGTTATTACTGATGATTCTTGTTTTTTCTACCCCTGCTTTTGCAAAGCAGGACACAGACCCGTTCCGCTCAACCGCTTACCCACTGCCTCGTTTCGTATCTCTGTCATCTGACGAGGCCTATGTGCGCTCCGGCCCTGGCACGAAATACCCGATTCAATGGGTCTATGAGCGCGCGGGCCAGCCCGTAGAAATCATCCTCGAATATGATCATTGGCGGAAAATCAGGGATTTTGACGGGCAAGTAGGGTGGTTGCATAAATCATTGCTCTCCGGTCGTAGGACGGCTTTGGTAAATACGCCGCAGCAAACGACGCTTTATCGTAAGCCTAAAGCGGACGCAGGCCCTGCTGCCTATTTGGAACCCGGCGTTCTGGTTACGATAAAAACCTGCGACGGCGCGTGGTGCAGGATCGATGCTTCCGGCTATAAAGGCTGGGTGGAGCAGCAGAATATCTGGGGCGCATACCCCGGCGAGGCTGTCGAAGACTAAAATCTCCCTTCTCCCCAATATTATTTTGCGCGAATCTGTTTACGCAGGATTCAAATTCGATTACCTTTGTATTTGCAGTTGATTCTGCAAACCATCCACAAACTTATCCACAAACCCCTGTGGGAAAGATTTCAAATTTAGTTATGTTTGCACTGACGAATAAGCCGGATATGGGGGCTCGTTTATATAAGGGCCTCATTGAACTCGCCACGGACCCCGCGCGCGGGACGGACTCTATGATGGTGATCCAGCATATGGCTGGTGTTTTGGTGGAAACCTATCTAGTGTTTGAAAAACCCGACGAAGCCATGATGGCGGGTCTCACTAAGCTTTCACATATGCTGGATGCCTTGCCTTATGAAGGTGATCTTCCTCTCGATGCGCTGCCACCACCCAATATCATTGATTTCGAAACAGAAAGAGGCCGTCAGGCCGCCCGTGTGTTCTTTGAAGAATGGCTGGATTGCGCCTATGAATTCCATGATCTGATTCTCACCATCATTCACAATATTATCGTGAGTTGGGAAGATGACGGCCAGTCACGACAGGAAACGCTGCGCTTGCTTTCTGAGTGTACGCTGCGCGCCATGATGTTTGAAATTGCCGCGCAAGAGCTGTGCGATGCTGTGATTGAAAGCAAAGTAGCCTCCGAAGGCTGGGGCTTGCAGGAATGCATAGCCTCCCTCAGCGCTGTCTCCGGCCGCCGTCTGGCTTTGTCCATTCAGTCCAATCACTGCGAAATTTTCAGCGGCGCCGATGTCCCTGAGAATCTTGACCGCGTAGTCTATGTGATGACGCAAGAAGCCGTACGCCTGGGCGTTCCCGCCGGAAGCGATTGGCGTTTTGGCCTTGCCGCAAACGACGTTCCTGTAAACGCACCAATAGATTTAATCTTCGGCATCGAGCCGTATTGCGAAAGCTTCTTTGATGCTTTAGGCGTTCATGATGATTATCTGCAATCCATATGCTGCGCCAAGGCTGCGGGACGTATGGTCGCCGTTGCCGCAGGCGGCGAAATCCCCGAAATCGAGCCGGCCATTGCCAAACCGCTCGCTATGGCCGCCATCACAGAAACCTATAAATCTGTGTGCATGGGCAAAGAAGCCGTTTCTTATTAATAACTCACCCGCAAGGGCTTGCACACCCAAGCTATACCCCCTATAAATCAACTCATCACAACGGATATATTTGTAGGGATTTGTATGACTTTTACACCAAAGAACAGCTATACATACGAAGAAATTATCGAATGCGGAGAGGGCAAGCTTTTTGGCCCCGGTAACGCGCAATTACCGCTGCCCAATATGCTGATGTTCGACCGTATCACACAAATCGACGACAACGGCGGTGAGAATGGTAAAGGCCAGGTGATTGCTGAGCTTGATATTAATCCCGACCTCTGGTTCTTCGATTGTCATTTCAAAGGTGACCCGGTCATGCCCGGTTGCCTTGGTCTCGATGCCCTGTGGCAGCTCACAGGATTCTGGATGGGGTGGACAGGCGCACAAGGCTCTGGTCGCGCTTTGGGAGTAGGGGAGGTCAAACTCACCGAACAAATTCTGCCATCCGCAAAATTGGTGAAATACACAGTGAACATCAAACGTTTCATCAACCGCCGCCTCGTCATGGGCGTTGCTGATGGACATGTCGAAGTCGACGGAAAAACTGCATTCGAAGTTACCGACATGAAAGTCGGCCTGTTCGATAATTCAAAAAAAGAAGAAGGCTAATCCTATGCGACGCGTTGTCATCACAGGCATTGGAATCATTTCCTGCATCGGGCTGGATCAAAAAGAGGTTCTGGCAAGTTTAAAGGCCGGTAAATCAGGTATTTCCGCCGCGCCCGAATACGAAGAGCTGGGCTTCCGCTCCCAAATTCACGGCAAACCCAATATCGACTTGGCCGAAGCCATTGATAAGCGCCTGTTCCGCTTTATGGGCGACGCGGCCGCCTATACAC
>CAYGNI010000061.1:0-11168 GCA_964351195.1 uncultured Micavibrio sp. | reverse complement strand
GCGGCTCGAACATGTTTTCAAAGAGAAATCTGCCGAAAATAAAATGTTTCGAGAACCGGAAGCGTAAGTGTATAAAGTGATACATGCGAACCGGAAGCGCAGAAACATTTTATTTGCAGGCGATTTATCGAAGGAAACTATGGCATATTGGCTACTCAAATCAGAACCCTACAAATTCTCCTGGGACGACCAGTGCAAAAAAGGCGAAGGCCGATGGGAAAAACGCGTCCGCAATTATCAGGCACGCAACAACCTCGCCGCCATGAAACCGGGCGACAAAGGCTTTTTCTACCATTCCAACGAAGGCAAAGAAATTGTCGGTATTCTCGAAATAACCAAAGAAGCATACACCGACCCCGACCCGGATAAAAACGAGGACGGCAAATTCGTAACTGTCGATGTAAAACCGCTCAAACCCCTCAAAAACACCGTCACATTGGCCGACCTCAAAGCACATCCAGTGCTTAGCAATATGAAAGTCGTCAAACAGGTCCGCCTGTCGGTCTCCCCCGTCACCGACGAAGAATGGGACATCGTGACGGCCATGGGCGGGGTGAAGTAACGCACATGAGCACGCCGTCGCCGCGCGACCTTACTCTTGGCCTTCTCGTCATTTTGACATGGGCCACGAACACCGTTGCCATCAAACTCATCACGCTCGAAGTCGAACCTTTCACAGGGCTCGCCATTCGCCTCGCAATCGGGAGCTTGATCTTCGCGCCTTTTTTCCGCTGGCCGGGCAAAAAAGATTTCATTCTCATCGCGCAGATCGTCGGCTTGCTCGTCGTTTTGCACTGGGGCTCGCTCATCTGGGGGATTGATAAACTCGACGCCTCAATGGCTTCGATCCTCCTGCAGACGCAGGTCATCTTCTCAACGCTCATCGGGTTTTTCTTCTTCGGTGAAAAATTCGGCTGGAGAACAAAAGGCGGCATTGCAATGGGTATCGCCGGGGTCATCGTTCTCGTCGGCTTGCCACAAAACCCGCCATCCATGGCCGGCGTCGCAAGCATGATCTTCTCCATGATGATGATCGCCAGCGCCTATGCCCGCATGAAAAACCTGCACGGCATTGGCCCCATGAACTATATGGCGCATTTGCACATCCTCGGCGTTTTACCAGTTACGGCGCTAGCCTTTATCATGGAAAAACCAATGGCCATCGACCCCGCGCAGATCAGTTACTACATCTTGGTCCCTGCCTTGTTATTCCAAGTCATTATAGTCGGCGGCGCACATACACTGTGGCAACGCCTCATGACCCGCAACGCGATGTCCAGCCTGCCGAATTTGGCGCTTCTCCTGCCCGTTTTCGGGGTGATCATTTCCGTTCTGACATTGGGTGAAAGCATAACCTGGCCGATGATCGCAGGCGGAATCCTCACCATGACCGGTGTAGCCATCATCATGGTCAGACGGCAAAAGAAATTGGAAGTTTAAGGCTCTTTCGGTAGATTGAGGTACGTGACACCCAATGGCCTTTCCTCAAACGGTTTGATAGGTCTTTTACGACGAAACGGATCAAATTCAAAAACATTATCTGCACCTGAAGAATGAGGTATAGCAGTCGGCCGCCTCTCAGCTGCAGCTGTAAGTTCATCAACACAAGTCTTATATGTTGTTCGATCTAAAAGTCCCTCAGCCTCTAGCTCCGCCAAAGGACTCGGCTGTACAAGAACGCGCAACGAATCCTTTTTACCTCCAATAATAAGCTGGAATTTTCTGTCCGAAGGAAATTCACTTGGATCGGGAATATGATATCCAAGAAGAGCAGGATTCAAACGCGGCACATCTTCTGCATAGAGAGGTGGAGCAAGATGTAGTCCCTTTCTAATCTCCAATAACCACTCAAGCATCTGCAAGCGGTCTGTGTAGTCGTCTACCATCTCTTCCACGTCAATCATGTGAGATCGCATCTCTTCATCACTGACAAAAGAGCGGCCAAACTTAGCTATGTTATTAAAGAAGCGATTAACGCCGGAGCCCAAATATTGAGAAGCAATTTGGGCACTCCTATCTTTATCAGCATCCATAAGTCTTATAATCTCTGATTCACAGTTTCTTATAAAAATAAGAAGATAATCACCTAAACTTGATTCAGTGTATAACAAAGCCCTATTAGTGATTTCATCATTGTTCAAAGGGAATCCAAAAACTTCTCTATGAATCATATGGACAGCGGCGACAGCATGATGAATCCCTGGCTCTCTAAAGCCTTCAACACGCAGAAGATTTTCATTTCTCGCAAGCCACTCCGGGTCTGGACTTCTGGCGACCAATGATTTCGTAATTTTTTTTACAGCATCAAAAAAAGACATAGCACTCACATTTTTTATGAAAACTATATTGTGCGTCGCATATTTGCAACCTTTTTTTGATATGCCATAGTAAAGCCTTCAAAATCAAGGAAAGCATTATGACCGACACATACCCCCCGTCAAAAGACATCCTGGACAATGTCAATGTGACCGAAGACCAATACGACGCCATGTATAAAGGCTCTATTGAGCAACCCGAAATCTTCTGGGCCGTACAAGCCAAACGCCTCGACTGGTATAAAAAACCAACCAAAATCAAAAACACCGATTTCGGCGGCCCCGAAAACCCCAACGTCAGCATAAAATGGTATGAAGACGGAGAGCTCAACGCCTGCCATAACTGCGTTGACCGCCACTTACCCGAAAAAGCAGACGACATTGCCTTGATCTGGGAAGGCGACGAGCTGATCGACGATAAGAGAATCACCTACGCAGAGCTAAAAACCGAAGTTTCCCGCCTTGCCAACGCCCTCAAAGAACTCGGCATACAAAAAGGCGACACCGTCATTATATACATGCCGATGGTTCTCGAAGCTGTGTACGCCATGCTGGCCTGTGCCCGTATCGGCGCGGTGCACTCCGTCGTATTCGGCGGCTTTTCCCCACAATCCCTGCGCGACCGTATCCTCGACTGCAACGCCAAGCTCGTCGTGACGGCCAATGAAGGTGTACGTGGCGGTAAGAAAATCCCGCTCAAAGCCAACACCAATGAAGCCGTCAAAGACACACCCGTTAAAAACATCCTCATTCTCAAACGCACGAAGGCCGCAATACCCGCATCATCTTGCAACGACATAGACTGGGACAGTTTCGTCTCCGGCCAATCCGATGACTGCCCCTGCGAGGTCATGAACGCCGAAGACCCGCTCTTCATTCTCTATACTTCCGGCTCCACCGGAAAACCAAAAGGCGTTCTGCACACAACCGGCGGCTACATGGTGTACGCGTCTCTTACGCACGAAGTCGTCTTCGATTATAAACCCGGTGAAGTCTACTGGTGCACCGCCGATGTCGGTTGGGTAACAGGGCACTCCTACATCGTCTATGGCCCCTTGGCCAATGGCGCAACATCACTCGTCTTCGAAGGCGTCCCGAACTACCCCGACTGGTCGCGCTTCTGGCAAGTCGTCGACAAACACAAGGTCAACATCTTTTACACCGCACCCACCGCTATCCGTTCTCTGCTAAGACAAGGCAATGAACCAGTAGCCAAAACTAGCCGTAAATCATTGCGCATTCTGGGCACAGTCGGCGAGCCGATCAACGTAGAAGCCTGGCATTGGTATTACGACGTCATTGGTGATAAACGCTGCCCGATTATGGACACATGGTGGCAAACCGAAACCGGCGGACACATGGTCACGCCGCTTCCCTGCCACACATTAAAACCCGGCTCCGCGCAAAAACCGTTCTTTGGTGTACGCCCCGCCATCGTCGACAACGAAGGAAACGTACAGGAAGGCGAATGCGAGGGAAATTTCGTCATCCGCGATTCATGGCCCGGCCAAATGCGCACAATCTACGGCGACCATAAACGTTTCGTCGAAACATATTTCTCCACCTTCCCCGGCATGTATTTTACGGGTGATGGGGCGAAACGCGACCCCGATGGTGACTACCGCATTACGGGGCGCGTCGATGATGTCATTAATGTCTCAGGCCACCGCCTCGGCACCGCCGAAATCGAAAGCGCCATTAACGAACATAAAGACGTCGCAGAATCCGCCGTCGTCGGTTACCCCCATGATATCAAGGGCACAGGCATATACGCCTATGTCACGCTCAATCAAGGCATAGAACCCAGCGACGGTATCAAAGCCGAGGTGGTCAAAACCGTACGCGCCGAAATCGGCCCCATCGCCACACCCGACATTATCCAATGGGCGCCCGGTTTGCCCAAAACCCGCTCCGGCAAAATCATGCGCCGTATCCTGCGCAAAATCGCCGCAGGAGAGGCCGACCAGATCGGCGACACCTCAACCCTCGCCGACCCCGGCGTTGTGGAGAATTTAGTGAAAGACCGTGGTTAAACCATCCCAACCGCAGTTTTGTACAAATCAAGCAGCTCATCCGCTTCGCGGCGCTTTTCGGTGTCCAGCTTGCGCAGAGCCACAACCTTACGCACGGTCTTGGCGTCATATCCAACACCCTTAAGCTCGGCATAAACCTCTTTGATGTCCTCGGCAATATGCGCTTTTTCTTCTTCAAGGCGCTCAATACGCTCCACAAAGCTACGCAAACGCTCACCCGAAACGCCGCCAACATCGCGCGCTTCCGCACTCTCAGCCTTCGCCGGAGCAGCGTCCAGGCTCTCATCTTCGTTGTCTGCAGGCTGAAATTCGGCAACATTACTCTCGGACATAAAAAGTCTCCTTTAGGGGGTTTAAATGATTCGATGAAAAGAATTGTAAGGCATCGCCCCCGCATGTGAAGGCTTAAATCACACCTGCGAGGATATTTTTAAGCAAACCGCGCCCTTAGCGCATCGCCTCAACCTTACCGCCCCAGGTTTCAACAATAAGACCGTCCACCGCGCGGTTCGCATGTGTACGCCCAACTTGCACATCTAATGTAAAACGATGACTCACAGGCTCAGCCTCCTCATAGCTCTCCATCTCGCGATCCATATAGGTCGCAACAACAGGCACACGGTACAACCAGCGATAAACCCCGTTCACCGCCCCTTCATTCAGCAGTAACGGCGTATCCTCAACATAGCTGCGCACATAAAAACGTCCGCTTCGCAAAACGTCATAGATCTTCTTCTCCCGCAGGAAGGTTTCATATTGCGCGCGCCCCGCATCCGTAAAATACTTCACACTTCCCGCAAAATCGTCTTTATAGGCCGCCTCATTGAAATTCAAACTCTCCACAACCGCATCCGCCACCCACTCCGAAATCTCATTGCTGGGGCGATGCGATTGATCCAGTGGCTGAGTTCCTTCTGGTATACGCTCCAAAAACCCGCTCTCAGAAGCGTTTTCAGGTGCCTCCGCAAAAGGCGCATATCCGCCGCGTGTCGGATCGGATTCATCGCTGCGTAAACTCGGAAAGAAAAACTCCAACAACCCCGCTTGCGCAGGCAAAGGATGAGAACCAACCAATATCAATGAAATCAATAAAATCCGAAACATATAACGACAGCACCTCTCAACAAGCAGTATAGCAACAATCAAAGAATTTTGTGACGAAAATTACGGTTTTCGAGAACCGACGCGCAGCGTACTTTTGGGTACTTAAGCATCGGAAGCGCAGAAAACTGTGATTTGCAGTCCAAAAGGCGAAGATTATCACCCTTTCTTAAATCTCGATACAATCTTACCAAACTGCATAACATTCTCAATCCGACGATCCAGAAAAGCTTTCGTCACATTCATGTCCTCGGATGCATCATTCAGCCACGCCAGAGTCGTTGCCGCAATAACGCCCGATAACAATCCGCGTTTGGTATAGCGGTTATAATCCGTCGCAGTATCACCCGCCCAATCCCAAATCATATCTGCCGTCCGCCACGTTATTTTAACCGCGCGTGGCTTTCGCGTCGGCACAATCCAGAACTGTAAACTCTGGCGCACAGCCTCTTTATGCGGAGCCAAAACGTCAAACCGCGCCAAAACAGCTGCGCGTACACGATCTCTTACGCGCATCTCCGACGGATCAACACCCTCAAGCGCGCGCATCATTTCGCGATCGGCCCAAGCGGCAAAATGATCCAAAACACCCATCAATTTTTCAGGAAAAACAGCGCGTATCGTGGCCTCACTATGGCCGGCTTCATGACCGGCCTGCAAAACCACATCCCAATGCCAGCCATCAAAGGCAACATGCTCCAACGTCGCCGCCAGAATCTCATCGCGTATTATCTCTACATCGCTTTTGTTCATGAAAAGAATATAGGGTATGAAATCCGCTCTGTCATCCTGAAGTGATTTTAAACGCAACGCGTTTTAAATTGTACCGAGCGGCCGCGAGGCGGCCGTTAAGCCTGAAAACTAGAAATGCCGCAGGCATTTCGAAAAAAGTCTAGACTTTTTCACGCAAACAGCCATGTTACTCGCATGGACGATCACGATACCGCCCCTGATTTTCGCAGCGACACAAACCTTGGCTCACGCCTTGTCCGCTATGGCAAAGTCTCCGGTACAATGGCCGGGCTCGCCGCAAAACTCGCCGGTGAAAAATACCTCGGTGTTAAAATTGAGCGCAAAGAACACGCCCAGGCCCTCACGATGGCACTGGGAAATCTCAAAGGCCCGTTGATGAAAGTCGGGCAAATCTTATCGACAATCCCTGAGGCCCTGCCCCCTGAATACGCCCAGGCCCTGCAACAACTCCAATCCGACGCCCCTGCCATGGGCTGGCCGTTCGTGCGTCGCCGCATGAAAACCGAACTGGGCCCGAATTGGCAATCCGAATTCAAAACCTTCGAACAAACAGCCGCCGCCGCGGCAAGCCTGGGTCAGGTCCACAAGGCAATGAGCCATGATGGCCAGCACCTAGCCTGCAAACTACAATACCCGGATATGCAATCCGCAATCGACGCTGACCTTAAACAGCTCAAAATCATTTTCGGCATCTACGGCAAATACGACCAATCCATCAAAACCGAACACATTTATGCCGAACTCGCCGAGCGTCTGCACGAAGAACTCGATTACACCCGCGAAGCGAAACACACGCGCCTTTACGCCGACATCCTCAAAAACGAAACCGGCGTCCACGTCCCCGACGTTATCGACGGACTTTCAACCGACCGCCTTCTCACTACAACATGGCTCGAGGGCGAAAAAATTCTGACCTTCAAAGATGCACCGCAAGAACAACGCAACGAAATCGCCATGAACATGTTCCGCGCCTGGTATGTACCGCTCTATTATCACGGCATCATCCACGGCGACCCGCATCTGGGCAATTATTCGGTGCGCAAAGACAATTCCATCAACCTGCTCGATTTCGGATGTGTACGCGTCTTCCCGCCCAAATTCGTCGGCGGCGTCATCGACCTCTATCATGCCCTCCAACACAAGGATAACGCCCTCGCTGTTCACGCGTATGAAACCTGGGGCTTCAAAAACCTGTCGCACGAACAAATTGAGACACTGAATATTTGGGCAGAATTTCTATATGGCCCGATTTTAGAAGATAAAATCCGCCCCATCGGCCATGCCGAAGGAGCCGTCTATGGCCGCGAAACTGCCGAGAAAGTCCATAATAAACTCCGCGAAATCAGCAAACAAAACGGCGGCGTCGCCGTTCCGCGCGAATTCGTTTTTATGGACCGCGCCGCATTAGGGCTCGGCTCGGTCTTCATCCACCTCAACGCGCACATTAATTGGCACAATATCTTCAACGCCTTAATTGAAGATTTCAGCATCGAAACCATGCAAAAAACGCAAAATCAGACCCTCAAAAAATTTGATCTTCTTTCAACCGATTCGAAAGATTAACGGCTCTTTATCAGTATTACGAAAAATAAAACAGCAAGATTCTCTAAGTTATGGAATTTAAACGGCAATATCCCCAAAATCAAACCCCTCAAATCGTATTCATCATAACAATTTAGTAACATTTATACTTAATAATAGAATAATACAGGAATTTTATTGGGTGGGCAGATTTGGGACTAAAATCAAGTCTTTATCGCGGCGTCATCCTACAGTGAAGGAATCGAGCAGGGCATGCTAAGATCTTATATCTCCACTGCGTACAACAAGGCCTTTAACTTTTCACGCAGTGCAGCCGCATCGCTAAAAGAGCTGTTATCTTGTTCAACATCTTTCAAGCAGCCTGCTTATCAAAAAATCAAGCAACCCATTCATAGCAGACACTCTGAGCGCGGAAACGTGTTTTTCACGCTCTTCGGCGCTGTAGCCGTCGTCGGCGTTCTAGGTGCTGGAATCATGGCCACCATGCGCGGCCCGCTTTCAACCATGGTTGAGGTCAATTTGCGCGAGCGCGCCAAAACCGAAATGGCCATCGCATCTAAACTCATCATGCTCGAGTCAACCGATCAAACCAACAGCGGCGACTGTGATTCCGACGGTTTTGTTGAACCCATTGGTTATTCCACCAACATCGCCAGTCTAACAGGCGGCGGTGAACTCCCCGTCGGTAACAAGGTTGATCCTTGGGGCAACAACTACGGTTATTGTGGATGGGACCCCGGCACAACCTCTGGCGATACAGTGAATTGTACAGGCGACTATACAAACCTTCTTGACGGCGACGCCCCAACCGGTGATGCCGATTACTCCGTGATTGCCATCATTTCCGCCGGGCCGGATGGAACATTCGACAGCTCTTGTGCCAACCACCCAACGCTTGTGACACCAAGCGGCGACGACCTTATAGAAGTCTACACCTATGAATATGCCGCCGAAAGCACTGGCGGCCTCTGGAATATCAAAACCGGCGACCCCGATGTTGCTGAAATTGGCAAAAACCTGGAAGTCACAGGGGGCGCAACATTCTCTGATGATGTTGACCTTACCGGTGGCTCAGGCGCACTTCGTCTTGGTGCAGCCTCTCTTTTGCTTCCCGACCAAAACGCCGTAGCAAACTGTACTGACGCCAACGATCAAATCATGCGCCGTAACACCGCCTCCGGCGATTCCATCGTCCAGATTTGTGACTTCACCGGGACAACGACAAACTGGGTCAATGTCGGGAGTATCGGCTCTATCTGGGCAAGAGGCACAGACGATGACGTTTACTATAATGACGGTACACCGCAGGTCGGGATCGGAACAACCGCCCCTGACGACACTCTGGATATTGTCGGAACGCTGGATGTCTCAAGCACCTCAACCTTCGGCGGCCTTTTGACTGCGGAAAACGGCCTCACAGTTTCCGCCGGCACAACAACGCTCGGCACAACAACAATTAGCGGCGTCACAACAATAAACAACACACTCGCCGTAACCAATGACGTCACAATCACAGGCAGCAGCAATGCAGGAACCGGCGATTCCTTAACTGTCAATAACAGTGATTCATCCAAAGTTTTCGTCGTCCAACATGATGGAAAAGTGGGAATTGGCGATGCCGACCCATCCGAGGAACTCGACGTTGTCGGTGATATCGTCGTTACCGGAACATATATGATTGATGCTTATAATGTGCTGGCCTCCCCCAACACCACATCAGATTCAAACATCTTCATTGGTAACAATGCCGGGAATATGGCTATCACAAGCACCTACGAGGGCAACACGATTGTCGGAGGTGGCTCGGCACAATCCCTGGATGGAACAGACAACACTATATTAGGTCAGGGCTCAGCAACATCACTGACCACAGGATCCAACAACATTATAATCGGACAGGCCGTAGACGTCTCCGACCCTGCCGTCGATAATGAACTCAATATCGGCGATGTAATTACAGGTAATATTTCAACCGGAGACATTGCGGTTGCGGGCGACCTAACAATATCGGGCGATGACTTGATCATGGGCACCAACACCGATGGCGCAATTCTCGTCGCAGATGGCAGCACCTTCAGCCCCGTCGTAGCCTCCGGCGACGCCACCATTGCAAACGACGGAGCAATCACAATCGCAGATGGCGCAGTCGACGAACCTAAACTTGACATCAGCAACGGCCCCAGCGGAGGCGACTGTCTAAAATACATTTCTGGCAATCTGGAATGGCAGGCCTGTTCCGGCGGCGGCGGCGGTGACGGCGTGGGAACGGATGGCTTCACTGACCTTGCGGATACACCCAGCGCATATGCAGGCGCAGCAGCCGACGCCAATAAGCTCGTTGTCGTGAACCCTACTGGCGACGGCCTCATCTTCGTGGACACTACAACCGCCGTAGGAGACACAGACCGCATTGAAGATTCCACAGACCCTACAGACACCTACATAGATGTCGACACCACCGATGATGGCCTTACGAACTCAACACTGTTCGTCAATAATGGCTCCACCAGCATGACCATCGCTTCAACCGGCGCCGTAACGATGACAGGATCACTGGCCGTCGCCGACGATGTTGCTTTTGACACCAATACTTTTTATCTAGACGCGTCAGCAAACAATGTAGGCTTTGGTACAACAACGCCTGCGGCGAGCGCCCTCATTGATATGACTTCAACCACATTAGGCCTCCTCCCCCCGCGCATGACAGAAGCACAACGAGATGCCATCAATTCCGGCACATTCGCAACGGGTCTTGTTGTGTTCAATACGGATGCCGGCGATAACGGTCTCCTACAATTCTACGACGGCTCAGACTGGATTGACGTCGGCGGCGGCGGCGCGGAAGGCGGCGGTCTCTGGACAGACCTCGGCGGCGACCGCATTCATTACGGAACAACAGGCACAGAGCAAGTTGGCATCGGCACAAACAATCCGCTCACAACACTCGATGTCAACGGCGGCGTGCGCGTCGGCTCCGTTGCGGGCGCAGCCCCTAATTACATGGTTCTAAACTCTTTGGCCGATGTCGATACATCCCCCTCTAATGGTGATTGTTTAATATACAACAGCACCTCCACAAATTGGGAAGAAGGCTCCTGCGCCAGCGCTATCGACGATGACATTCTGGATTGGGATAAATTCATCGACTCCATGACGCTCGATGCGACAACGAACATCGCCATGGATGATGCCTATGATTTCAGCTTTGATACCGACACCCTCTTCATCGATAGCGACGCTAAGAGCATCGGCATCGGCACAGCCACACCCAACGCCAACGCTGCCCTTGATGTCAACGGCACGAACCTTGGCTTCCTGCCGCCGCGCAACGCCAACCCAGCTTCCAACATCACCGGAACCGCCGGCCTCATCGCCTATGATTCCGGCGATGATGAGCTGCAATATTACAACGGCTCTGAATGGG
>CAYGNI010000060.1:0-11386 GCA_964351195.1 uncultured Micavibrio sp. | reverse complement strand
TCTTTGACCCGCTGGGCACAGGCGTGGACGATCTCAAAGCCGGGCGCGTCGTTTTTGTCGGTGAGGCGAAAGACCGCATTGCCGAGGATATCCTGCGAATCTTACGCTTTTTCCGCTTTTATGCGATATACGGCCAGGGCGAAGCGAACGCAAAAGGGCTGGAAGCTTGTAGCAAGTATGCGGATAAAATCCCGTCTTTATCCAAAGAACGCATCACACAGGAAGTCTTCAAAATCTTGTCGGTTGATAATCCTGTCTCTGTGCTATCTTTAATGTTTGAAAACAATATTTTGAAAGAGTTTTCTGTGAATTTGAATCACTTGAAAACACTGGGGCATTTGTGCGACTTCCAAAACCGCTACGGCCTCGGCTTCATCGCCGCGCGTTTATTGGCTTTGGCAGGATTCTCCATGGATAAGGTCATGCAGATGGAAAACCTCCTCCTGATTCCAAAAGTGTTTAAAAAAGACATGGAAGCCATTGATAATATTTTAAAACTGCCCGATCTAAAAGACGATCACGCGGTCAAGGTCGCTGTATATAAATATGGCCGCGTGCCAACAGCGCAGGCGTTGATGATCGAGCTTGCCACCGACCGCGTCATGAACGGCTACGCGCCAAAGGCTCTGGAAATTATCCAGAAATGGGACATCCCCAATTTCCCACTAAGCGGTGAAGATCTGATCAAAGAGGGTATTCCCAAAGGCCCTGAACTCGGCGCCGAACTCACCCGCCGCGAAGAAGAATGGATTAACGCCGGTTTTCATTAAGCAGGGTCATTGCGAGGAGGCAACGCCGACGAAGCAATCTATCTCCCGCTTTCGACATCTGTACCATGGATTGCTTCGCGCAGTTTATCCCCGCCTCCGAGCGGGGGCTCCCAATGACGCGTTTTTTGTTGTGCAGCGCAGGATAGAAAGTTGTGACTAGGGAACGATTTCTTATTGAAAATAAGGTCTGCGCTGCTTAAAACATTCCAGAATCAAAACAAAACATACAATTTTTGTAATTTTATTTTAAAATAATATGTTAGATAATCATTTTATTGCGGTTAGTGAGAGGCTGTACACAGAAGACGATGGTGATGCGGTCGATGTATGGCGTCACGCATCCCTATACTTGATGCGAAAAATCGAGGGCTCTGATAGGCCTGAAATATTACAGAGGCTATGCTTTAACAATCAAAATGGTGGACTTTTAACACCCAATCTAAGAAAAGGTGAACCTTCAGACGATACATTAAAGAATCACGATTTTGCTGCTTGCAGCAATGGAGATACGCTGAGTGTTTTTAGGGACTGGAATCGCATGCTACAGGCTTCAAAAATTATCCGCGCCGAAGGTTTTAGATTTGGAGCTGATTATAGACATTCTCCAACAGCCCTAAATTGCAGAACCGGAGTTATGGCTACAGTTAAAGCAGCAGGACTGCCTTTTGATGAGAGTTTAGTGCGAAGCAGAGCTGGCTTAAGAGTAGAAGACATACCAGTAGAAGCTATTAGAAGAAAAATAATAAATCCACCTAGTTCTTTAGAAGATATAAGAGTAGCCTGCTGTGAATTACAAGGGGACCTCAGTCCGCCGCAAGGCGTAACGCTTGACGTCTAAACCCACTTAACTTCCGGCGGCATGGACATGAGGATTGCATCCGTGTTGCCGCCGGTTTTTAACCCGAATTGCGTACCACGATCATAGAGCAGATTATATTCCACATACCGTCCGCGGCGCACGAGTTGATGCTCGCGCTGTTCCGAGCTCCAGCCCACATTCATATGCTTGCGGACGATCGCCGTATACACATCCTTAAACGCCAGCCCCGTGCCACGCGTATAAGAAAAATCCGCATCCCAGTCCCCTCCGGAATCAGAAGAGTCGAGATAATCATAAAACGTGCCGCCAACCCCGCGTGGCTCATCGCGATGCGGCAGGAAGAAATACCGGTCCGCCCATTCTTTATGTTCCTTGTAATAGTCCGGATTATGCGCATCGCAATTCGCCTTAAGCGCCGCATGGAACTGCGCCGTATCGGCTTCATTCTCCACCATAGGCGTAAGGTCCGCTCCGCCGCCAAACCACCCCTTAGAGGTCACAATCATCCGCGTATTCATATGCGCGGCCGGAACAAGCGGACTTTGTGGATGCGCAACCAATGACACGCCGCAGGCCCAAAATTCTCCGTTGCTATCTTCCGCGCCGGGGATCTTGGGTGCGAACTCTTCGCTGAACGTCCCATAGACTTCGGAAAAATTCACCCCAACTTTTTCAAACACGCGGCCCTTCATCAATGAAATTTCGCCGCCGCCCTTCAAAACGCTGCCGGATTCATTCGGCGTATCACTGTTCTCACGCTCCCAGGGTTTGCGCTCAAACCGCCCGGCGTCCATATCAACCGTATTCCCGCCGGACAGATCATCTTCGAGCGTTTCAAATTCCGCGCATATCGCACTCCGCAGTTCTTTAAACCACGAAGAGGCTTTCGCCTTTTTATCCGCCCAATCACTCTCCAACAATTTTTCTGCGCTCATACTCTTATCCTTTTACGCTCGTTTGTCTTAACGCCTCTCCCGCAATCATCGCGGTGGCATTGACAATATTCAGGCTGCGCGCCGCCCCATGCATGGGAATAACAACCCGCCCATCCGCCGCCGCATGAACATCATCCGGCACGCCTGCGCTTTCACGCCCCGCCAGTAAAATATCTCCGGCCTGAAAATCAAACGCAGTATACGGCACCGATGCTTTTGTCGTCATCAAAACAACGCGGCCCTGCTTTTGACGCATAAACACATCCCATGATGTGTGCCGCGCATGCTCAACCAAATCCAGGTAATCCATACCCGCCTGACGAATTTTTTTCTCATTCCACGGAAAGCCGCACGGTTCAATGATATCCAGCCCGGCGCCAACGCAAGCACACAGCCGCATCATCGCTCCCACATTCTGGGGAATGTCAGGTTGAAACATCGCAATTCTAATCATCATTACTCTGATCTGTGAATAGTTTGGGATGTTCTGCCACAAATTATTATTTAAGTATAGATACAGAGGGCTTGATCTATTATAAAGAGGGCAGTAAAAGTTCTTCCGATTCATATCACTTTCACGAAGATTACAGACAAATAACATGGCAACAAAAGAGACAACCCCCGAAGAAACCCCCGTTGATGGCGAAACGCGCCGTGATTTTCTACAAATGAGCGCCGCCGCTATGGGTGCAGTCGGCGCTGCCTGCGTGGCCGCTCCGTTAGTCAACTCATTGAACCCTGCAAAAGATACGCTGGCGCTTTCTACCACCGAAGTTGATTTGAGTGATCTGGCGCCAGGACAAGGTAAAACAGTGATGTGGCAGGGCAAACCCGTATTCGTGAAACACCGCACACCTGAACAAATCGAAGAAGCCCTGCAGGGTGATAATGCTGCGCTGATCGACCCGGAAACCGATGAGCTCCGCGTTGAGAAACCCGAATGGCTTGTTGTTGTTGGCATTTGTACACATCTTGGATGTGTACCGACCGGAACAAAAATGAGCGAGGCCCACGGAGAATACGGTGGCTGGCTATGCCCGTGCCACGGTTCTCACTATGATACCTCGGGCAGAATCAGAAAAGGCCCCGCACCCAAAAATCTGCAGGTCCCACCCTATGAGTTCCTCAGCGACACAGTGATTAAGATTGGATAAGGTTGTTTAGAGATGGCATCTGGAAATAGAGAAAAATTTGATAATCCGGTCGTAGAATGGGTTGATTCACGTCTGCCGGTCTTCACAATGATGCAAAAGGAATACGGCGTATTCCCAACCCCCAGAAACTTCAATTATTTCTGGAATTTTGGCGCGATTGCGATGTTCATGCTGGTGACGATGATCGTCACCGGGATTGTTCTGGCGATGCACTATACCGGCAACACCGAAATGTCTTTCGACTCCGTGGAACGCATCATGCGTGATGTGAACGGGGGGTGGCTAATCCGCTATATCCATATGAACGGCGCATCATTTTTCTTTGCCGCTGTCTATATTCATATCTTTCGCGGTATGTATTACGGCTCTTATAAAAGACCACGCGAGCTTCTCTGGATTCTCGGTGTTTTGATCTTCCTGTTAATGATGGCCACAGCTTTCATCGGCTATGTTCTGCCATGGGGGCAAATGTCTCTGTGGGGCGCAACGGTAATCACCAACCTTTTTTCCGCGATCCCGCTTGTCGGCGACAGTATCGTGACCTTGCTCTGGGGCGGCTTCAGCGTCGATAACCCGACCCTGACGCGCTTCTTTGCGTTGCACTACCTCCTGCCATTCGTGATTTTTGCGGTTGTGTTCTTGCATGTCTGGGCGCTGCATGTGACGGGCTCGAATAACCCGTTGGGTCTGGAGCCGCAATCGGAGAAAGACACATTGCCCTTCCACCCGTATTACACAATGAAGGATACATTCGGCCTCTTGGTATTTATTATCATCTACGCCATTTTCATTTTCTTCCTGCCCAATGCGCTGGGCCATCCTGATAACTACATCCCGGCTGATCCACTGGTGACGCCCGCGCATATCGTGCCTGAATGGTACTTCCTGCCCTATTACGCAATCTTGCGCGCCATTACCTTTGAAACCAATTTGGTCATGCTCGGCGGCTTTGCTGTGATGTTCCTCCCGTTCTTCTGGAATTTCGGAGCTGCCCTTGCGAAAATGACCATTGGTATGAAATTGCAAAAATTTGAAACCATGACACCGCGCCCAATATTCCTGTCTTTAGGTCTCGTGATTGCCGGCCTTGGCTTTGTTCTGCATGGCAAAATTCCGTTCTTCACAGATATCACATTTATTGACGCAAAACTCGGTGGTGTGATTGCGATGTTCGGCTCAATTCTGCTCTGGTTCGTCATGCCCTGGCTCGATAGCCATCCGCTCCGCTCTGCGCGTTTCCGCCCTGTTTACAAAAAATGCCTGCTAGGCTTGGTTTTCATCTTCTTCTTCCTGATGTATGCAGGCTCCCAAAGCGCGGATGCAACATTGATCGGTGTTCCTTTGTCCCTATGGGCATTGGTAGCATCGGGATATTACTTCGCCTTCTTCCTTGTGATCCTACCGATCCTGAGCAAGACCGAAAAAGGCCGTGAATTACCAAAATCTATTCACGAGGCCGTTTTAGCCCAACAGCAAAAGAAGCATGCACCGGAGGCTGCCAAATAATGAAGATCCGTTTTTTTCTTATATTGATTGCTTTCTTTACTGTTACGGCAACAAATGTGCTTGCCGCTGGCGATGCCCCTGAACCTCCGGCACAAGATTGGAGCTTTAGCGGTCCATTCGGTACCTATGATCGCGCAGCTCTCCAGCGCGGCTACAAAGTCTACAGCGAGGTCTGCGCAGCCTGCCACTCCATGAAGCGCGTCTATTTCCGCAACCTCGAAGCGCTGGGTTACAACGAAAACCAGATCAAAAACATCGCATCCAATTATACAGTGACCGACGGGCCTAATGCTGATGGCGATATGTTCGAACGCGCCGCGCGCCTGAGCGACCCTTTCCCATCGCCGTTTCCCAACAAGCAAGCCGCAAAAGCGGCAAATGGCGTTTATCCGCCTGACCTGTCTTTGATTACCAAGGCACGTGCCCACGGGGCAGATTACATCTACGCCGTTCTGACCGGATACGAAGAAGCACCCCATGAGTTCATCGAGCATAATGGCGGGCCGCTCTCAGACGGCCAGTATTACAATAAATACATGCCGGGCCACGTCATCGCCATGGCGCCACCGCTCTCCAGCGATCAAGTCGCTTACGAGGACGGCTCTCCAACAACGGTTGAACAATATGCACACGATGTTTCACATTTCCTGACCTGGGCTGCGGAACCAGAGATGGAAGACCGCAAGCGCCTCGGAATTCAGGTCCTTTTATTTCTTCTGGTATTCACAGGCATTATGTATGGCGTGAAGAAAAAAATCTGGGCGGATGTTCACTAAAATGGTTGCTTGCAGATACAAGCCCTTGAAGAGGATTGGTTAACATGGCAGAGCCACAAGAAGCATTAAACCAAATTGACCCAGAGCTTAAAAAAGCCCATGAGTTTTACATCAAGGCGAAAGTCTATAGAATTATTGCTATTTTTTTGGCTGTAACAGGCTTCATAATAACAGCGATATTCTTCAATCAGCTGCCAGCGGATAAAACAACAAACCTGATGCAAAATCCGACGACGATGTTCGTCTTGCTCACACCATTTCTTCCTGCTGTTGTGATACAAATGATGGCGAGTTCTAAACGAAAAAAAGCTATGAAGCTTGTCCAAAAGAAGAAAGGTGATTTACAATCACCTCAGGAATAAAGCGAGGGAATTGTATGCGCGACACCAAATACGAAATAATCCATTTCTGGTTTGAGGAAACCGATCCTCAACAATGGTTCCAATCCAGTTCAGCCTTTGATGAAAAAGTCCGTGATCGTTTTGGCGTTATGTATGACATGGCCAAGGATGGGCTCTGTAACAACTGGGCGGTCGATGCGGAAGGTGCTCTGGCCCTCATCATCGTTCTCGACCAATTCCCACGCCACATGTATCGCGGCACACCCGCCGCCTTTGCTACAGACCAAGACGCGCTTTTAATTGCAAAGGAAGCCATTCATAAAGGCTTTGACCAAATTCTTGAACCCGTTAAACGCGGCTTCCTCTATCTTCCATTCCAACATAGCGAAGTGCTTTCGGATCAAAAGAAATCCCTCGAGCTGTTCGGAGCCATGGCAGACGAAAACCCCGCAGGCGATATGTATGCGAAGCGTCATTACGTGCCGATTGAAAAATTTGGCCGCTTCCCTCACCGCAACGAAATTTTGGGCCGCGAAAGCACACCCGAAGAGATTGAATTCCTCAAAACACATAAAGGCTTCCTATGAGCAAATACAAAAAAGCCCTCAAACCTCTGGGCGTGAAAACATCCTCAAAAGGTACATTGGAAGTCTTCACTCCCATCGACGGCTCAAGCCTAGGATACATTGAGGAACACAGCATCGCCGATGTCAAAACCATCGCACAAAACGCAAAAGCCGCGTTTGATCAATGGAAACGGCTGCCGGCCCCCGTACGCGGCGAATTCGTAAGATTGCTGGGCGAGGAGCTGCGCGCCGCTAAAGACGATCTCGGTAAGCTAGTCACAGTAGAATGCGGAAAAATATACTCCGAAGGCCTCGGCGAAGTGCAGGAAATGATCGATATCTGCGATTACGCAGTCGGTCTCTCGCGCCAGCTTTACGGCCTGACAATGGGCTCCGAACGCGCCGAGCATCATATGCGCGAAACATGGCACCCTTTGGGGCCGGTCGGTGTCATCTCTGCCTTCAACTTCCCTGTTGCCGTATGGTCATGGAACACAGCCATAGCCCTTGTCTGCGGCGATTCTGTTGTCTGGAAACCATCGGAAAAAACACCCCTTACGGCGCTGGCATGCGAAAACATTTTCAAAAGCGCCGCGGCAAAGTTCAAAGCAGCAGGCCACAATATCCCCGATAATCTCCTGCAGGTCCTGATCGGTGGCCGCGAGGTCGGGCAGGCCATGGTCGAAAACGAAGCCTTCGCTCTCATTAGCGCTACGGGCAGCGTTCCCATGGGCCGCACCGTCGGTGAAACCGTAGCAAAGCGCATGGGCAAAAGCCTGCTGGAGCTTGGCGGAAACAACGCCATGATTATTACGGACAGCGCCGACCTCGATATGGCCCTGCGCGCCATTGTCTTCGGCGCGGTCGGAACCTGCGGACAGCGCTGCACATCCACGCGCCGCCTCTTCGTACATGAAAAAATCTATGATGACCTCGTCCCTGCCTTGGTAAAAGCTTATAAGCAGGTCCGCATCGGCGATCCGCTGGATGATAAAACCCTGGTCGGCCCGCTCATCGATGAAGGCGCCCTGGAGCAAATGATGACCAGCCTGTCGCACGCCAAAGGGCAGGGCGGCACAGTCTTGGTTGGTGGAGAAAAGGCCGACAGCGTAAAAGGCGGTGCCTACGTCACCCCCGCAATCGTCGAAATGCCCCCTGCACCCAATGGGCAAACCGACGTCGTGCACCACGAAACCTTCGCCCCGATCCTCTATGTCATGAAATACAGCGACCTGGACACCGCCATCGCGCTGCAAAACGCTGTGCCCCAAGGCCTCTCATCCGCCATCTTCACCATGAATATGCGCGAGGCTGAACGCTTCCTCTCTGCCACGGGCAGCGATTGCGGCATCGCCAATGTCAATATCGGCACCAGTGGCGCGGAAATCGGCGGCGCATTCGGCGGTGAAAAGGAAACCGGCGGCGGGCGCGAAAGCGGCTCTGATGCATGGAAAACCTATATGCGCCGGCAAACGCAAACCATCAATTATTCCGCTGAATTGCCGTTAGCCCAAGGCGTAAAGTTCGATTTATAGGCGTTTTTGGTTGAACATTTACCAAGCGTTTACAATTTCCATAGTAAAATTAAATGATGCACGCGAATCACGTACATCCAAAATTTCATCCTGTACGGGTTTGTAAGGGACTCCATATTCGATATTTAAGATGTAATCCTAAAACACTCACAAAGAAGAAATAAAGTGTTTCAGGAATGACGGCTTGTCGTCCACTTTTTGCATCCTGTGCAAAATTTGATCTAAGATTTGGATACTCTAACGATGTTAACTGAAAACAAGGAGGTACATATATGGCCTATTCTGCATTGCAAGCACGCCCAGAAGCACGGATTGAAGCACTGCGAGCGAGACACGATCTTCTATCCAACCGCGTCAGGGATGCGCAGAATTCACCAGGTACAACCGATTACTATCTCAGTCAGTTGAAAAAGCAAAAACTCAAAGTGAAAGAAGAAATCGAAGGAATCCGCGCCAGCGGATAGGGCCTAAAAAAGCCCTAAACATAAGGTTCCTCAGGCCTAAAAATCTGAGACCTGCCTTGGGTGGCTCGAATGCCCCCAAGACCAAATGACCCCGGCTTACTAGTCGGGACTGAAAAAAGAACGACCGGAACTCTTGGGCTTCATGAGAAGAAAGACATTCCGGTCGTTTTTTATTTTCAATAAAATAAGTTGACATATTTTTATTGCGGGGTAATCTGCAGATCTGTGTAAACTATCTGGAGTAACTTGCTATGCGGTTATTAAGCCGATTTCGTAATGATTTAAAACCCCCAACAGTAGAATCTGTCGCCAGAGCTATCAATCAAGCAACTGACCCTGCGAGTGTTCTCTACAGTCATGACCCCGACCCGCAACTAGGCTCTAATCCCCTTGGCGGTCTAAATCCAACAGAATACCTAAAAGTTCTACAAAGGGTAAATCTTGAAATACTTAAAGACACCGACGACAAGGAAGCTTTTTTAGACATATTAAGAGACACAGCATTCTGCGTCCTTAAGTCCGATCATGAAAATGCGCCCCAATTATGGGGAGATGTCATCAGTGTCATGGAGGCATATGCCGCCAAGCACGGTCTAGTGCAACCGAGCCACCTAGAGCCAGATCAGAAAATATCCGCTGTTGATATAACCGTGCATGGCGCAGCCCATAGAATTTCTGAAATAATGTATGAATTAAAGAAAACCGTGCGCGCGGACTGTTCAAAAGAACGCCTGGATGGCATGGGAGTGATGGCTATAAATGCATTAGCCAAGATCTGCAAAGGAGATATTCCTGATTATTTTGCAAACTTTAAAGGCCAACACTTACCCGGATACGCACTTCCCGGAAAGCAGGACATACTCCTACAAATAACAAAATGTGCCGTAGGAGAAAAAAGCGCAAAAGCAGCAATTGATGTGATTGTAGATTTAATAGAAACAGGTCAGATAAGAGAGCAAGATGCGGATATCGGCCTTCTCTGCCTAGACCTTTTAAGCGTAGGCTACCCTGATTACCGCGATTACGTAAGCGAACAGCTAAAACGATTATTGAAAAATGAAGCCATTAGTGGAGCGACTGCGCTAAATGCGATGCAATATCTTGCAGAGGCAAAAATACAAGCGGTAAAAAGAGAACATGATACAGTGAAAGAAGAAGAGATTATCGCTGGTTTTTTTAGAGATATAATCTCACCTCAGCATGATCAAGGCGTCAGACTTCCTGATACGGATCATGTTTTGAGTGTGAGAATTTCCAAAGGAAAGGATTTGGGCCCTATTATCGCTCATAATTTCGAGGTTTATACGCAGCGCGCATTATATGGTGCAGCAAAAATCATCCATGAACTAGAGTCAGAAATCGGAATACCATATAAGCTCTCAGAGGCTTTTGAGGCATGGACGAGCGAGCAGATTGCAAAAGCGAGAACAGCTGCTCTCACATTCAGTCTGTAAGGTCTTACTGGCCCAGCATAAAGTTCAAAAATATAAAACCTACTCAGCGCCGCCGGAACTGCTTTTTGTACCGGTTCCCAGGAAGTTTGAGAAATCAAACCCACCAGTTGAAGACTGGTCATCGCTCTCATCCGGCTTGCTGTCTTCATAAGCTTGCTGCTGCGCGGCCAAACGCTGCGCGCGCACTTCTTCGGGGTCCTTGCCTTGTGCCTTCAAACCTTTATCAATGGCTTTCTCGTACTCCGCATATGTACAAAGTCCCAGATCCGCAGGGTGGCGCGGCTTCAGGTTTGGCGTGTTGGGATGCGTACGATCGCGCACATTATTGATGGTCGGCTTGGTTGTTCCCACAAGCTTGCAAATCTGCGCATCGCTGATTTCCGGGTTGTGCTTGAGGATATAGGCAATCGCATCGGGCTTGTCACCGCGTTTAGAAACAGGAGTATAGCGCGGGCCTTTCGCACGGGATTTAACCGGAGGAAGATTGCTTTTAGACATCACAAGAGCTGCCTCAGGATCCGCCTCACAGCGATCAAGCTCTTCTTGTGTTAGCTCGTGGTGGTCAATGGGGTTGCGTCCCACAAGGCCGCGACCAATATCTTCATTCGCCAGAGCTTCAACTTCGATCTCTGTCAAAGATGTAAAAACAGCAATCTGCTTGAATGTCAGAACAGTGTTCTCAATCAACCAAACCGCTGTGGCCTTTGGCATTAAAAGCGTTCCTGTAAGAGCCGTATTACGAGCCATATCTATAATCTCCAATATAAAGTGTCTTCTACCCCGAAATTCTTCATTCCGGGAACTGCTTTAAAAACCTTAAAGTCAGGGAATGAAGCCTTTATAAGCAAACTAAAGCCAAAATGCCAGCAAAAAATCAAATTGATTTAGAGCAGGCAAAACCCTATCTTTCTTATATGTTCGACGAAGAATTACCCAAAAAGCAAACAGCCGACTTTCCGCGTAATCTGGAGACCATGTCCGTAGCGGAATTAAACGATTACATCGCCGATCTTAAAGACGAAATCACTCGCGTAGAAGCTGATATCGCCAAAAAGAAGGCCTCTC
>CAYGNI010000059.1:0-11814 GCA_964351195.1 uncultured Micavibrio sp. | reverse complement strand
GCGCGAGGTTCGGGATGCGGCTCAGGCGTTCATGGACATGCACCGACGGAGTACACGGCAGGGGTCGCAGCGCACGGCGATGCTGGCGGGGGTTTCGCATGATTTGCGTACGCCGCTCACGCGTTTGAAATTGCAGTTGGCGATGATGGATCATGAAGATGCCAAGGCGATGCGAGCGGATATAACCGAGATGGAAGCTATGATTGACGGGTATCTGGATTTTGTGCGCGGCGAGGGCGGCGAGCAGACGCGAATTACGGATTTGAATGCGTTGTTTGAGAAAATTTCAAATGCGGCGCGGCGCAGCGGTGTTAATGTGCATTTGAATGTGCGTGGGCGTTTGATGGCGATGATCCGTCCGATGGGATTTGAGCGATGTATGTCGAATTTGATCAGTAATGCGGGAAAATATGCGCATTCGGTTTGGATTGATGTTCATATTAACGATGATCGCAAATTGGTGGTGATGGTCGAGGATGACGGGCCAGGGATTCCAGAGGATCAGTATGACGAGGTGTTTAAACCGTTTTACCGCATGGATAAGTCGCGCAATGCGCAGACGGGTGGTGTTGGGTTAGGTCTACCGATTGCCATGGATGTTGTGCATGCGCATGGTGGGAAGATCTGGCTCGAGAAGAGTCAGCATGGCGGTCTGCGGGTTATGATCCGCATGCCCGTCTAATCAATATCGCTAAATTTATTAAGCGGCTTTTCTGCTTTCGCCTGTTTTAATCGCAGCTTTAAGCTCGTTCACGCTGGCGGTGACGCGCTTATTGATGATCTTGGTCGCGTTTTGGTTGGACTTATTAATCAGTTCAGAAAGCTCATTCATGTTTTCGATGCTGCGTTCATAGGCGGCTTTGAAGATGTCGGCATTTTGTGCCATTTTTTCTTCAGGTGTACCTTCTTTAAGAGCGCCTTGGGCGAGCGAAGAATTGTCTTCAACCATTTGTGAAATGATTTCGGCCTGTCTTTGTGCCAAGGCTTGAACACCTTCCATCGCTGTTTGCTGCGCTTCGGAAATTGCCTGAAGGTTTTTACGCTGGGTTTCGAGGAATGCCTTCATGTCGAAGGGGATCGACTGATAGTTTTCAAACAGCTTTGTGAAGTCATTGCCCGAGAATCCTTGGGTGAAGCTCTGAGAAAAGAAGTCTGAAAATGGATTTTGTTGTTTTGGCATTGCGCGTCATCCTTTGTTTAGTGATTTAAATACGCAGCGTTTTAAACCTATGCTGTTCGCATGTGCAGTAATCTGATCATGATATTCCTCCGTATAGAAATAGCAAGTTTTTTTCAGACCTGATTTTTTCATGGTTTTCCTCAATGTGTTTTTGGCTTTTTTGCAGAAATTAGCAAGTTTTTAACGGATTTAGTGCATTTTAGGGGGAAGCGAATTGTTAAAAGTTCGCAATAAATTTACACGCGTGAGATCAAAATGACAGAAAAACAATGGGATAGCGGTGTTTTGCCCGATGCTCCTGAGAAAAACAAGTGGAGGCTTTCTAAGGCCGTCCATCTTGGTTTTTTTGTGATGGGGATGGCTATTTCCGTGTTTGTTTTCTTAGCTGTTCAGAGTTCCGTGAGTTCCATATTAGAAGGTGATTACAAGCGTATTTCCGAGGAAAGCTCGGAAGTGATTGCGGGTGAAGTTTCCGAGTTAATTTTATCTTTAAAGACTTTGACGACGTTGTTGGCACTTTCGGATGAGCGCAACAACATTATGGTAAGTCAAAAGCTGCGCAGTGTTGGGCAGTCTCTGGAAGGGTTTCAGCATGTGCTTTGGCTTAATGAGTCTCCTGATGGGGCGTGGAATATTACGCAGCTGTATTCAGATGATGCTCAAAACCAAATTTCTGAGCCAGAAAAATTAATTGAGCAGCCTGCGCTGCGGCGAAGTCTGTACCGGTCTTTGGGAAGTAAAAATGAGCTAAGTCTTGTGAGTGAAGTGTTTGATCCTGCGGATCCGAAGGCTGTTCTGATTACCTCGAATGGATCGCACGTGTTCGCACTTATTCAATCGTTCCAGACTACGAACAATTATAATGGTGCTATTCTTGCTATTACGAGTATGGAGCATGTGTTTGCGCAAAATGCACTGAATCTTGATCAGCTTGTGTCCGAGATTTCAATACGCGATGTGAATAGCGGCGAGCAGATGTTTTCCTATCAAAAAGAGCGTGTGTTGGCCGCGGCGCTTTATCCTGGGTTGCAGAGCTATGATTTCAGTTTCGGGGATCGCACGTGGGAGATCGTGAGCCGGTATTATAAGCAAGACAATATGTTCATGCTGGAGATTTTCTCATATTTGGTTTTGGTCTTTGGGGTTGTGATTACGCTGACTGGGACGCTGTACTTGCGATCGCACCACCTACAGGCGCTCAGATTTGCTGATATGAACGCGATTTTGGCGGGTAAGAATAAGGCGCTGGAAGAGGAGATTGAAAAGCGTGAGGTTTTGAATGAGGCTGTGCGGCGTTCGGAGAAAGAAAACCGCGCGGTCATTGATTCCGTCAGTGATATTATTTTTGAGGCGGATGATGAGGGTAAGATTATCTTTCTCAATGCGCAGTGGACGAAAATTACGGGGTTTGAACGTGAGCAGTCGATTGGGCTGGAATTCCTGAAGGTTTTGCATCCGCAGGACCATGAGCAAATTGAGCGGGAGTTTAAGGCCGTTTTGCAGGGGCGGGCGAGTAAGTTTCGGATCTTTACACGGTTGAGAACCGCGTCGGGCAAGTTCCGTGCCGTGGAATTATCCCTGTCGATGGTTATGCAGGATCATTCGAACCGCAAGCGCGTTGTGGGGACATTGATTGATGTGGAAGAGCGCCGCCGTGCAGAGCGTGCGCTCAGTGAAGCGGAGAAGAAATACCGCGCGATTGTTGAGAATGCGGCTGGTGGGATTTACCAGTTGACCCCTGAAGGGCTTTATTTGAGTGCGAACCCCGCGATGGCGCGAATTTTGGGGTATAAGAATCCTGAAGGGATTTTGCGTGAAGTTAAGAATGCGCATGAGGATATTTATGTCGATGCTGGTGAGCGCAAGAAGCTGATCACTAATTTGGAGAAACACGGCAGTGTGAGTAACCATGAAACGCAGGTCAAACGCAAGGATGGCAGCGTGATTTGGGTGAATGAGAACATCCGCAGCGTGAGTGACGAAAATGGCAATATTCTGTATTTCGAAGGGAGTATGGAAGATATTTCGGCGCGTAAGAGTGCGTCGATTGAATTGCACCAGGCCAAGATGCATTCGGATTTGGCGAACCGTGCGAAGTCAGAGTTTTTGGCGAATATGAGCCACGAGCTACGTACGCCGCTGAACTCTATTATCGGGTTTTCGGAGATGATCAAGAATGAAGTGTTTGGTCCGATTGAACAAAAAGCCTATTGGGAATATTCTAAGGATATTCATGAGAGCGGAGCTAAGCTTTTGCGTGTGATTAATGAGATCCTCGATATTTCAAAAATTGAGGCGGGTGATCGTAGTTTGAATGAAGATGTGGTGGATTTGGAAGAGGTGCTGTCGTCGTGTCTTGGTCTGCTTGAGTCTAAGATTACAGAGGGCAAAATTACGGTTATCAATAATCTTCATAATACGCCGAAATTCATTGGTGAAGAGCTTGCGATGAAACAGGTGTTTATGAATTTGCTGTCAAATGCGGTGAAGTTTACGCCGAGCGGTGGGCGTATTACGATTACGTCTGAGCTGGACCGTAACGGCGCGCTGCATTTCAGTTTTACTGATACGGGGATTGGTTTGGATGAAAGGGAGATCCAGAAGGCTCTCTCTCCATTTGGCCAAGTTAATAACGAGCTGGGACGCACGGGGTCCGGGACAGGACTTGGTTTGACGCTTGTGGATGCGCTATTGAAGTTACATGGGGCAGAGTTTGATCTGTTGTCGCAAAAAGGGATCGGGACTACTGCGACAGCTATTTTACCTGCGGAGCGTCTTGTTGGTGTTTTGGATGATGCCGACGGTCAGAAATTTGTGTCCAGTTATCAGGGTGAAAAGAATCAATCTCATGATGAAAAAGCGTAAGCATTAGTAGAGTTTTTGGTTGCTTTCTATCTCATGGATTTCGTCTTTATTCATTTCCAATACACGCCGAGACGTATCGAATGAAAACCCTTGTCTTGCAAGGATGTTGAGAGCTTTTTCGTATTCATATTTTTTCGCGCTATCGTAGGCGCCGAGTTTGCGTTTGCGCGCGATCTTGAGCGCGGAGACCAGTTCGGCTTCGCGGGGATCGTCGAAGTGATCTTCATCAAATTGACCCAGTGTTTTTTCTATATCTTCGGCAGGGACTTGTTTTTGTTGTAGTTTGCCGAGGATGACGCGGCGGGATTTTCCCTGACGGCGCAAAGACGTGACCATGCCGCGCACATAGCCTTCATCATCAAGGAGCTTTTCCTCGATGAAGTTTTGGACGAGGTCGTCGACCATTTTAGCGCAGTCTTCGTAGTCTTGGTCTTTGTGAAAGGCGCAGGATTTTTTGACCTTGCGCAGCATGACGGTGCGGAAATGGCCGCTTGAGGCTGTGAAGCGCTGGAGGTAATAGAGGCCTGAATTTCTGAGGTAAGAGGGCGTGATTTTTTTAGGATTTTTGATGCGCCGTTTGTTTTGGGGCTTGCTCTTTGTTTCCTCTGGCTTATCTTGTGAGTTCGTTGTGGTTTTTGAGGAGTTTTGATGCAGCATTTGAATGTTCAGACAATTAAGGGTGTGAATTGGATCGGTCTTTCGACTCTTATTAAACGCGAAGTTGGCCGTTTTCTCAACGTTTATACGCAGACTTTGGTTGCACCGGTTGTAACGACGCTGCTGTTTTATGCGGTGTTTGCGCTGGCATTCGGCGGGATAGAGCGGGAAATGGGCGCTGTGCCCTATATGGTTTTCCTCGCGCCGGGGCTGGTGATTATGGCCATGGTGCAAAATTCATTTGCGAACACGTCGTCATCGGTTGTGATTTCGAAGGTGCAGGGGAATATTGTTGATGTTTTGATGCCGCCTTTATCAGATTTAGAGATTTATCTTGGGTATATCACGGGCTCTGTTTTTCGTGGGCTTTGCGTGGGTGTGGTGACGATTGCGGCGATGAGCGTGTTTGTTCATATTGACGTGCATTCGTATGGGATCGTTCTTCTATATGCGTTTTTGGGAACTATGATGATGGGGTCGTTGGGACTTGCGGCAGGGATCTGGTCGGAGAAGTTTGATCATATTGCGGCGGTGACGAATTTTGTGGTGACGCCGCTGACTTTTTTGTCGGGGACGTTTTATTCGATCCATCAATTGCCCGTGATGTGGCAGGGTGTGGCGCATTTTAATCCGTTTTTCTACATGATTGATGGTTTTCGGTATGGGTTTATCGGGCAATCCGATGGGAACTGGATGATTGGCATCGGCGTTTTGGTGGCGATTAATGCGTTTTTAGCGTTGCTGACGCTTTGGATGTTGCGCACTGGCTATAAAATCAAAAGTTAAAATGTCGCATTATTTCGTGGTATAATAAGAAGATGAGCGATTTTTCGGATGGTGATGTGATTTTGGATCCTGAATCATTTCAGGAGGCCGATGATAACGTTGTTCAGACCTTTCAGTTAGAGTCTTCGGATTTGCGTGGGCGCGTTGTGCGTTTGGGCATGGTCCTTGATGAGGTTTTAACGCCGCATGATTACCCTGATCCGCTTGCGCATTTAGTCGCGGAGACCATGACGCTGACGGTTTTGTTGTCTTCTATGCTTAAATATGATGGGATTTTCACGTTGCAGACATCTGGTGATGGGCCGGTGAGCATGTTGGTTTCTGATATGACGAGTGATGGCGATTTGCGCGGCTGCGCTTCGTTTGATGAAGAGCGTTTTCAGCTGGCGCGAGAGCAGCTTTCGGCGCTTAAGGCTACGGAGAGTTCGCAGAACCATTTGGCGCAGTATTTGGGTAAGGGTTATATCGCCTTTACGGTGGATCATGGCGCGGCGAGTGAGCGATACCAAGGGATTGTCGAGCTTGAGGGGGCGTCGTTGGTGGATTGTGTTCAGCATTATTTCAACCAATCAGAGCAAATTCAAACGGGCATTAAAATGGCCGTTGGTAAACGCGTCTCCAAAGACGGCAAGGCGCATTGGCGTGCGGGTGCTATTATGATGCAAAAAATGCCCGAAGAAGGCGGTGAGCGTGGCGTGAGGCAGGCGATGAGCAATCTGGGCGCTGATGATTGGCGGCGGTCTATGGTTTTACTCGATAGCTGCACCGAGGATGAATTGCTGGATGAGAAGTTGCATTCGAATGTCTTACTGCGGCGGCTTTATCACGAGGAAGGCGTGCGGGTGTTTCCCGCGCTGGCTATTCAAAAGGGCTGTCGCTGCAGTGAAGAGAAGGTCGAGACTGTGATTTCGATGATGTCGCAAGAAGATTTGGAGTATATGAGCGTTGATGATAAAATCACCATGAAGTGCGAGTTTTGTTCGCGGGATTTTGTTTTTGATGCGGATATGTTTCAAAAAAAATCCAAAAGTGATCGCGGCGAAACTAAGCATCCTTAGTATGTTTCTACTCTCTTAAATTCCTTTAGGAGGTTTTCGTGAGATTTATTTTTGTTTTATTGCTGTGTTTTGTCGTGACGGCGTGTACCAACCCGCCCAACAGGCCGCGAAACGGCATGCCAATGCCGATGCAAACTTTTGCACATATACAGCCGATTTTACTCAATGTCTCAAGGGTTGAGGTGGTTGATGATTTTGTGAGCACTCCGCAACCCGCAGATTTTAAGGTGTCTTTGGTTCAGAAGACGAAGCAGTATTTTGCGCATAAGTTGAAGGCGGCGCGCTATGCTGCGCCTTCTGCTGGGGCGTTGGTTGTTAAGATTGAAGATGCCCGTGTTGAGCGGGATTATAAGGCCTCTGAGAGCTTTGTTCCCCAGAAATTGGGTCTTGGCGGTGCCGATGTTTATAAGCTTAAGCTCGTCGTTTTGGTTGAGCATCATGATGAATGGGGCGGGGTTTTGGCCGGTAAGCGCTTTGCTGTAGAGCGTGGTTTGAGTATTTCCGAGCATAGTTCTCTGGCGGAGCGTGAGCAGCATCAGCTTGATTCTATTGAAGCTATTTTCAACACACTTGATCCTGATTTGAGCCGTGCTTTGATCGAAGAGATGAAGCTGCGGGCTTTGTAGGCCAGTTTCAGCGGGTCCAAAAAGTTGGTGAAAGCATCACCAGCACGGTGAAGATTTCCAGACGTCCCAGTAGCATGCTGATGCTCATGATCCATTTTGCGCTGTCGGGCAGGGTTGCGAAAGACCCTGCGGGGCCAATGATGTCACCCAGGCCCGGTCCCACGTTGGAGATGGTTGTAACGGCGCCTGACATGGCTGTTATAAAGTCAAGGCCTACGAATGACAGCGCGATTGCGACTATCGCGAAGGACAGGGCGTAGAGGAACAGGAAGCTCATCACAGAAAGCGGGACATCACTGGGTAAAGGCTTACCATTATAACGCGCGATGAAAACACCGTTGGGGTGGATGAGTTTTTGGATCTGAACCTTGGCGACTGTGTAGAAAACCTGGAAGCGGAAGGTTTTGATACCACAGGAGGTTGAACCCGCGCAGCCGCCCATCACCATGAGGAAAAACAACAAACTGACGGCGAAGCCGCCCCATTGGTTGTAATCGCCTTTGACGAAGCCAGTGCCTGTTATTAGCGATATGATGTTGAATGATGATGCAAGCAAAGAGTCGAAAAACTCTCTTCCTTGCTGTGTTATCAGGTAAATGACCATGACGGTGATGGATATCGATACGATGGAGAGAAACCATTGGACCTGGGTGTCTCTGAAGAGGGCGTAGATGTTGCCGTGCACGGCTTTCAAATACAGTACGAAGGGGAGGCTGCCGATGAGCATGAAGGTGATGGCAACGACTTCGACAGAGGCGCTTTGGAAATTTGCAAAAGAGCTGTCATATGTGGAAAACCCGCCGGTTGATATTGTACTTAGGGCGTGGGCAATGGCGTCAAATGTGCTCATGCCGCACATCATATAGGCGACGATGCAGCCCAGTGTGAAAACGAGGTAGATCAGGCCGATGGAGCTTGAAATCTGGGCCGTGCGGGGCAGAACTTTTTCACTTTCCGAGAGCTCTGTGCGGAATATTTGCATTCCACCCACGTTCAGGAAGGGGAGTACGGACATCGCCATGATGATGATTCCTATTCCGCCCAGCCATTGCAAGAGCGCGCGCCAGAGTAAAATTCCGGGCGGGGCGCTGTCGAGGCCGACAATCACGGTGGAGCCGGTGGTTGTGAGGCCGGACATCGCTTCGAAATAGGCGTCGGTGAAATTCATGTCCAGGCCGGTTAATTTAAATGGTAAGGCGGCGAAAAAGGCCAGACATATCCAGCTTACCGTGATGAGCATGAAAGCCTGGCGGGTGTTAATAGTAAAGCTTTGCCCTGCGTTTGCCATGATCAGAGAGCCGCCAAAAAATGTGGTTACAATGATGCATAAGAAGAAGACTTTCCAGTCTTCGTTGTCGAAATAAAGGTCGGCCAACAAAGGCAGAATCATGCTGATTGCCAGAATAGAGAGCAAAATACCAACAACGTAGAAGACAGGTCTGAGATCCATGGTCTGGCTTGTAACCTTTGGTTTTTGTTTCACGCGGCGTTAAAAAGCCGGAGGGGGGGATCCACACTCCGGCTTTAAAATTATAATGTTTTAGGCCTTAGTTAAAGGAAATATTTGCACGGCGGTTGGCCGGTTCGCGAACATTATCCGGTGTGGCTACGAGCAATTCGCTTTCGCCCCTTGCATCCGACCAGAGCATGTCCGCCGCGATTCCGCGTTCGATCAGTGCTTTCTTTACAGCTTCGGCGCGGCGTGTTGCTAGACGCTGGTTGTAGTCTGTCGGGCCGGATGTGTCTGTGTGACCGATGATATTGATAGATGTTGGCGGGTTGTTTCTCACTTCTTCCGCAACAGCGTCCAGAACATTCAGTGCGCCAGAGCTGAGCGTTGATTGATCCCAATCGAAGAAGACGAGATACATCGCATTTTCGGCCTGCATTGGTGCATTTGGGTCGACATCAAACGGGCTTACAGCTTCTGCTGGCGGTGCCTCTGCAGGGAGAGGTTGAAGCATACCTTCAAGTTCCTGGAGGGCCGCGAAGAACTCTTCTTTACAGCCTTTGCTGCCGCTTCTCCAGTTTTCTTCCTGCTGTTCGATCCAGCAGTCGAATCGGGCTTGTGTTTTAGCAGCCAGTTCAGGTGCGACTTCGCGCGCGCCCATGTCGTATGCAACGATCAGGCGGCCTCTGGCGGCATCCAGTTCCTGGTAATGTTGTTCGCTGAGGTTCCAGTCTGCAATTGGTTCAGGCAATACGGCTTCGCCAGATGCGGCGGCCAAGCCTTTGCGTGCGAAATGCAGAGCGTCTGGATAGTCGAACATATCTTTCATTTCGCTGTTTGCGTATTCTCTGTATTCCGTGGCCAGAGCCTGTGTGAATGGGCTTCCTACAGCCTGAGCCTCATTCAGGGCGTCAACTTCACTAAAGCTTGTGAAGGCTGTACAGCCAGAGAGGGAACCACCCAAGGCGATAAATCCAATTGTGAGTATTAGTTTGCGCAGCGACACCATGAAGTCTCCTGAAAATTAGTTCGTTTTACTTGAATTAGTATCCAACGTTTTAACGCTATGATTTTGTAAAGTAAAGCCGCTTTTGGATATTGAGAAATAAAATCTGTTTTGTTTTGTGGGTAAAGTGTTTTTTTTGGTCTAAGGTCTTCTGATCTTTGGGTGAATTTAGGTATTATATTTTGGTATGCTGATAAAGGTCTTGACTCTCTGCGGACAAAGACCATATACACGCACAGTCTTTTCACGGCCCCTCAGGTAGATTTAAACCAAAGAGCACGCATTTTGAGCGTTGTGAGTGCCGCTTAAATTATTGAAAAATAAAGGAGTAATACATCTATGCAAAGCCCTCTTGTTGGACAAAGAATCGCTATCCTCGTTGCTAATGGTTTTTCCGAGCAGGATTTGATTAAAACGCAGCGCGTGGCGCAAAGATTGGGTGGTGACACACGTATTGTCAGTATGGATCAGGGGTTGGTGAATAGCTGGAACGGTGAAAGCTGGGGTCTTAATTTTGCAGCGGATCAGGGGCTGAATACGGCTTTGGCGGTGGACTTTTCGATTTTGATTATTCCCGGTGGGCAAAGAAGTATTGAAAAGCTTAAGCTGACTGCGCATACACGCCGTTTCATTAATGGGTTTATTGCGGGTAAGAAGCCGGTGGTTGCGCTCAACGAGGCTGTGGATATTTTGTGTTTCACAGAGGTTCTTGATGGGCGTAAGATTGTGTGTGAAGGCGATGACAGTGTCGTTGACGGCAATCTTTTGACCTGTACATTGAATGATGACAATGAGGCGGCGGTTTTGGAGACTTTGAGCGGTTTCCTTGCAGGCGCAGATGAGGCTGTAGCAGCTTAAATTCCTGGAGTTTACCTATGCGCGCAGAGATAGAAAGCACGGTCAAGGCGATTGAAGAAGCGTTGGGGTTGCTGAGGAGGCATCTTTGACTGGGATAAATCCCTCGCGCGATTAGAGGAGCTGAATGCTCTGTCTGAAGACCCCGATTTATGGGGTGATCCTGAAAAAGCGCAAAAAATCATGCAAGAGCGCAATCGTTTGGATGCGCAGATTGCAGATGTGCGCGATATTCAAACCACATTAACTGATAGTGTCGATCTGATTGCTCTTGGGGAAGAAGAGGGTGATGCAGATATTGTTTCTGAGGCCGAGCAGGCGCTGGATACCCTGTTGACGCGGGCGGAGAAAGAGCAACTTAAGAGCCTTTTATCTGGGGAAGCGGACGGGAATGATGCTTACCTGCAGGTGAATGCGGGCGCGGGCGGGACAGAGGCGCAGGATTGGGCAGATATGATTTTGCGGATGTATACGCGCTGGGCCGAAGGGCGCGGGTTTAAGGTTTCTCTGTTGGAAAAGAGCGATGGGGAAGAGGCAGGGATTAAATCCGCGACGCTGAAGATTGAGGGGCATCAGGCTTATGGCTGGCTGAAGACGGAGAACGGTGTGCATAGGTTGGTTAGGATATCGCCGTTTGATTCAAATGCACGCCGACATACGTCGTTTGCATCGGTGGCGGTATCGCCGGTGATTGATGATGATATTGATATTGAAATTGAAGAAAAGGATTTACGAGTCGATACGTATCGTAGTAGTGGCTCAGGCGGCCAGCACGTTAACACGACGGACAGTGCGGTGCGTATCACTCATATCCCGACAGGCATTGTTGCGGCTGTGCAAAGTGAACGTTCGCAACACCAAAACCGGGCCAATGCGATGGCGCTTTTGAAAGCGAAACTTTACGAAGCGGAATTGCGCAAGCGTGAGGAAGAGCAGGCAGCGGCGCATGGTGAGAAAACAGATATCGGGTGGGGCCATCAAATTCGTTCTTACGTCTTGCATCCATATCAGATGATTAAGGATTTGCGTACAGGGGTGGAGACATCGCAATCGGGCGCGGTTCTGGATGGGGACATTGATATGTTCCTGGAGGCGTCTTTAGCCCACAAACTTACGCACAGCTAGCACATTTCTCTTCATTTGCTAACTGTGCTTTAAGACGGGCGGTGAAGGTGCTTGAAATCCTCGGGCGCTGCTTTATCCTTTATCATTGATTTATACGATTCTTATGTTTGGGGTAGAATTATGCGATACGCCGTTGTTTTAGGTCTTCTTATTTCCACGTCTTTGAGTTTTCAGGCTGCGACCGCGCTGGCGCAGGGGTTGAAGAT
>CAYGNI010000058.1:0-12201 GCA_964351195.1 uncultured Micavibrio sp. | reverse complement strand
ATAAAGAGGACTTTTACTTTATGGGGTTCAGCACAAAAATCAGATAGGAAATATCCATAGCCTCAAGAGAACCGTCTTTAGAGCAATCAGTCACGCGCGCTCCGGTGAGCATGATTCTCAGGCACTGAGGCTAAGCTTATGATCCCTGATAAATCCCTGTTATTTTTTAGAGAAAAATTACAAAAGTCCGAATATCTGGGGCTTTGCGGTAATCTTGCTGGAAAAAGCAGGATAAATTTCTAAAATTACCCTGTAAAATAGCCAATAACAGGGATTATAATAGACGAGAATAGTTAAGATGGGACTAGGCACACCACCATTTATTTCTCTTAGATTTACTTTTACGAATGCGGATAAAGGCACCCCGATAGCAATGTAGCTTTGCTGCATTTTAGTGGGTGAAACGATGAAGAATCCTAAATTTTTCCTGCTTACAAATGTTCGTGTTTTTTAGTGCAGATAATTTTTCCACCAAAGTTTCAGCAGGTTGTTTTGTTTTAAAAGTTCCTGATATCTTGCGTGTGCTATGTCACATTTTCCAATGCGTAATGCAACGCTTAGTGCTTCATCTTCATCAAGCTGATCGTCGACGAGGGCCTGGATCTCTTCATCTAAAATTTCATCAAAATCGACCATAATATTTGTGTTCAGAACGGTTTTAATTATCTCAGGCACGCTACCATTTTCCCCGTAGTTTGTGCGATTTAAATATACTCTTCAAGACGCAAACGCCATATCGGGCATAAAGTTCCATGGAACTTCTTATTTAAATAAGTGTTAGTAACCGCAGAGATCAAGAAAAGAAAGGAGATCAAAATGCTTGGATGGGCTTTGACATTTTTAGTTGTTGCATTGATCGCTGGCGTGCTGGGATTTGGCGGTGTGGCCGCTGTTTCAGTCGAAATCGCGCAAGTGCTCTTTGTGGTATTTCTAGTGCTGTTTATTATAGCAGCAGCAGTGCATGCATTCAGGGGCAAAACTCCCCCTGCCTAACGTATTGTTATGATACACTAAACGGCGTTTTCACTGGAGAACGCCGTTTTTTCATAGCTTTTTAATTTATATGGGCCTAATGTTCGCCCATGTTGAACGTTTTTGTAAGAAATTACCTGATTTTTACAGCTATCCTGCTGGCTTGCGTATTATTCCTTGGGTATATCCTGATTTCTGGTGAACGCAAAATCGATAAATCAGATGATCAGGTGATCCATTCGCACACAGTCATATTAGAAGTTGAGCAATTCAGTACTCTGATTTCAAGGATGCTGTCTGCTCAGAGGGGGTATATCGTCACTCAAGACGAGAGCTTCATGCAAGAATATGAAGACAGAAAGGCGAATGCCTCGAGAACCCTTGCAACCATTAGCGAGCTTACAGCGGATAACCCGTCTCAACAGAGTCGTTTGCAAGAAATTCGGCAATATTTTACTGAATTTTCTGATCAGCTGGAGGCCCGCGCAGAGCGCAGCGTGAAAGACAGCGTTCAGGTAGTCCTTAAAGACGTCGACAGTATCGACAGGCTTAGCTCTAATATTTTCCGTTTGAATGAAGATCTTCTTGAAGAAGAACAACAGCTTTTGAGTGAGCGTATAAAATCTGTAGAACGCAAAAAGAATCAATATTATTTGACGCTTTTAATTGGCGGAGGGGTTGCTGTCATCCTTCTTATGCTTTTCAACGCATATCTTTTACGTGTTCAATCAAAGCGCAGCGCGGCGGAGATAGCGCTGGACCAGCAGGAACAGGTTTTCAGGCTTGCCGTTGAAGGGACTCAGGACGGGGTTTTTGACTGGGACATCAAAACCGGTAAGGCTTTCTTTTCCGAACAATATATTTCCATGCTGGGCTGTGTACAGGAAGACTTTGAAGGCACCGTTGAGGATTTCTCAAAACGCCTGCATCCGGAAGAAAAAGACAAGATATGGGATTATGCTCAGCTCTATCTTGAGGGTAAACTTTCGGAGTATTCGAATACGTTTCGCATGCAGCATAAGAGTGGTCGATGGATTTGGGTTAATGCACGGGCGAAGGTTATTCGCGATAAACACGGAAAAGCGATACGCATGGTTGGCGCTCATACTGATGTCAGTGCTGCGAAAGATTACGAGCAACAATTAGAAGACGCTAAAACCAAGGCTGAAGAAGCTAACCGAGCGAAAAGCGATTTCCTTGCACATATGAGTCATGAGATTAGAACGCCGTTGACCACCATTAGCGGCGCTTCTGAGATACTCCTGGAGAGTAAGGATAGTTTTGATGAGAAAAGGCAAACCCTCATCAGCGTTCTGCATACCAGCGCGACGACTTTGAAAAATATCATCACAGATGTGCTTGATTTCTCGAAGATTGAAAGCGGGGAGATGGACCTAGAGGAGAGCGTATTCGCACTTAATCAAACCTTAGAGCATATAATCAGTATTATGTCGGTTAAGGCAGGCGAAAATAAGCTGGATTTCAGATTTGATTTTAATGATGTTAAGGACTTGCAATTCTATGGGGACCCTGTGCGTCTTCAGCAAATATTGATCAATCTTATTAATAATGCCTTGAAGTTCACCGAGAAAGGGCATGTCCATGTCACAGCTAAAAGAGAGGAAAAAGATGGAGAGGCTCTTTTGCGCATAGATGTTGAGGATACGGGCATCGGTTTGAAAAAAGAACAGTTCGATCTTATATTTGAGCGCTTTAAACAGGCTGATTCTTCTGTTTCACGCAAATATGGCGGTACCGGTTTGGGGCTACCTATCTCAAAGAATCTCGCGCATTTGATGGGCGGGGATATTTTTGTTGAGAGCACGCATGGCAAAGGCTCAACATTCTCTTTGGTTTTACCGCTCCGGATATCAGAAGGCACTGAAGAAATGCGAGAAGAAGACCAAGCGCGTCAGCAGAAAATCAATGACAGGCTCAAATCTATCGTCACTGATACGCATAAGGTATTGCTGGTGGAAGATTATGAAGGGAATATTGTGGTTTTGGGCTATATTCTTGAGTCTATGAACGTCAATTATGACGTTGCTAAAACAGGGCTTGAGGCCGTTAATATGTGGAAAGAGTGCCATTATGACCTTGTGTTGATGGATATTCAGATGCCTGAAATGGATGGCTTTACTGCTACCAGACACATCCGTCAGATTGAGTCGGAGCAAAACCTGGACAGCACGCCCATAATCGGAATGACCGCGCATGCTCTTGTTGGTGATAAAGACAAATGCATTGAATGCGGGATGGATGCGTATTTGCCTAAACCGATTGTAGAAACCGACCTTAAAGCCGCAATTTTAAAATTCTTGAACCGCACTAAAAATGAGGCTGCGTAAAAAAAAGCCCGGTGTGTTACCGGGCTTTTGCAGGAATAAACAGGGTGGAGGAATGTTTTTAAGCAGCAATTCTACCTGTGTATCCTTTGACGCGAGATATGGCATAAGCTTCTTTTGGTGATGGTGTATCCAAATGCATTTGTAATTGCTCTCTTGCGCGAGACAGACGAGAGCGCACTGTGCCGATAGGAACGCTCAGAGCGTCAGCCACGTCTTGATATTGCATACCTTGCACACAGATCATCACCAGAACCTCGCGGTGCTCTTCAGAGAGCAGCGTCATGGCTTCGTTGACTTTCATAAGCTCCATTTGAGTGTCCTGAGGGGCCTCAATGGACTGCTTTTGAATGTAGTTTTCTGGATCATACTGTGTTTCAAATTTTGTTTTCCGACGATAATCGGAAACAAACAGATTGTACATAATTTTACTAGTCCATCTAAAAAGATCGGTATCTGGTTGGAACAAGTGCTTTTTTTCAATCGCCCGCACTAGGGTTGACTGCACAAGGTCATCCGTGTCGGCCTGATTGCGTGTCAGGCGGTATGCGAATTTTTCAAGTTTAGGCATTTCCTGTGTTAGCGCGTTATTGTTAAACATTTTTTAGCTCCTTTTTTGTTTCATCAGCTCTGTGCTGACAACCAAAAGATTACGCCTGACCTGTAACGCCCGTTTGTCGGAACTGTAATAATTTTGAAAAACTTTGTATCAATTATGTAACAATAGCGGTATGCAGAGAAAACATGGAAAGAGAGCATGCATAAAGGTACGGTATTATCAATCGATGACGATGAGGGCCTCCAGATTGTCCTTAGACAATATCTGGAAAACGAGGGTTATGTTTTTCACTCCGCCAATAACGGTAAAGAGACTATTGAACAGCTAGGTGCTGTGCAATCTGATGTTATTTTATTGGATCTCGTTTTGCCCGACACGGACGGCATTTCTCTTATCTCTCAGATTAGAGCACAAACACAGGCTCCTATAGTCGTGGTCAGTGGTAAAAGTGATACGACGGAAAAAATTGTCTGCCTGGAGATGGGTGCGGATGATTACATGACCAAACCATTTGAAATGCGCGAACTCTCTGCACGAATCAAGGCCGCGCTTAGACGCGTTACGCCAGCGGCCGTTAATGATGAAAAGCCAGAAGATCATGAGCGTGAAGATGAAGAGAAGGTCATGTTCGCAGGATACATTCTTAATCGTAATCAATTTCAATTATTTGATGCGGATGGGAAGTCCATGGAACTTACGACCGGCGAATTTGAATTATTGGAAGCATTGGTAAGCAAGCCGCATAGAGCATTAAGCCGTGAACAGCTTTTTGAAAAAACCCGTGATGGTGAATACGACACCTATGATCGCGCCATTGATATTCAAATCGGCCGCATACGCAAGAAGATCGGCGACGATGGGGCAGACATCATTAAGACAATTCGCGGCGTTGGTTATATGTTCTGCCCACCTCAAGATACTTAAGTCTTAATTTTTGGAACTCTTTATGCGCCCCATGCATTGGTGAGGGTGAATTTTGTAAAAAAAAAAGGAGTTTAAAATGCCAAAAGTAAAATCTACGAGTACATATCCTGAGATTGATGAAATTAGGGAAGATCTGAATTCATTAAAGGGTAATGTTGTTGAATTAACTAAACATATCCAAAAAGACGGAATTAAGCAGGCTGAGGAAGTCGGCACAAACGTTAAGAAAAGTGCAGCGGCTTTACAGCTTCGTGGTCTTCAAGAGATGAAAAAGGTCGAGAAGCAGGTGAAGCAAAAGCCAGCACAAAGCCTTGCCATCGCGTTCGGTACAGGCGTCTTGCTAAGCATGCTGATGAACCGGAGATAATCCATGAATGCCTTGTTCCCCATCGTAGAACAATTGGTTATTAACGGGTTGCTGAGCAAGAAAGCGCCTTTGATGAGAAAGAGCAAGTTCGGACTGGGTCTTGCGATCCTGTCCGGACTTTTATTTTTAATCACGATAATTTTTGCGCTTATAGGAGCATACGGTTGGTTGCTTCAGGAATTTTCTCAGCCCGTTGCGGCTCTTTTGGTTTGTGCAGGCGTTCTTGCTTTGAGCGTCATTGCCGGGCTATCAGGTTACGCACTTCTGACTAAGAAGCCTGCTGTTCCTGCTGATCATAGCGAAGATATAACAACCTTGATTGCAGAAATGACAGCATTTCTAGGGGAAGAGCTGGCGGAACCTATTCAAGAAAACCCAAAGACCGCATTGTTGTTGGCAGGGCTCGCGGGATATGTGGCTGGGGATCGGCTCCACTGAAATATCTGGAACTTATTCCTTATTGTAACGTTGGATTATCCAACATAACTAAACTTAAGAGGTAGAGATGATAAACATCAAAGATAATCGTATTTTGACTTTAGCTGTTTTGGGCTTGGCACTTGTATCTTTAAGTGCTTGCAACACAGTCCAAGGTGCAGGGCAAGATATTGAAAATGCTGGCGAATCCGTTCAGGATGCTGCAAATTAACGGAGATTACCATGAGTAACAAGGGACTATTAACAATCATTTTGGTTATTTTGGTCGGTATTTTTGCGGTTGTGGCCATTGATGCCACGCAAAAAAGCCCAGAAGAAGAAATGGTTGATGATTTTGGGAACCTCACTGAGACTATTCGAGATAAAGTTGAGAATGCAGGTTAAGTGTCTTGCGAAATTAAAATTGTTTTTTAAAAAGGCCCGTTTTGAGCGGGCCTTTTTTTATTCCCGGAACTTCAAAAGGGTTTTAGGCGTTATAGTATTGTAATGAATAACAAATATAATCTGAGAGGATCAAGAAATGTCGTGGATTACACAAAAAATTTGTACTGATATTGGTGAGTACGAACTCATTGTAGAACGTCAAAAGCATGATTGGACATGCGAGCAAAACGCACAAGCCTGGAAATGGAATGTCATTTATCATGGTACCGTCGTCGCAGGAGGTAGTGTGAATGACATTGAGCAGGCCAAAGAGTTGGCACAAGCTAATGTTCCTTCCCAGGCATCAAACTAGTATGAACCAATAAAAAAGCCGCCTAAGCATAAGGCGGCTTTTTCTTTATATTACGGGAGGATTTTTTTAATTATAACGCTCTTGCTCTGCGTTGGCAGGTTTTATTTTAGCGTGGTATTCCTCTTTCCATTCTTCAAGTTCAATGGCCTTGCTTTTGTCATCATCAAGCTCCAAGAATGTCATTTCTATGAAGTCAGCCGGTGAAAGCCCATCCATTTCCTTATCAAACGCCATCAACATAGATTGGTCGATAAAAGTTTCATAAGTTATTGTTGTGCTTTCGGGCTGGCCATCATTATCCCAATCGACATATTTATAGGTGTCTTTTTCCATGGGAATAATGGTCATGACCTGTTTGTGATCAAATTCTATGTTATCGATGACTTCGTTACCGTCCGTATCGAAAACATAAAACAACTTCTCACCGACTTCCTGCATGGACAAGATACCGTCCTGATTCAAATCGAAGGCAGAAAAATTAATTTTCTGTGCATTTTCCGGAAGCGGTTGTTGGTGGACCACAGTTTTAGTCGTGATCGTTTCGGCCTGCACAGACGGTGCACCCAAGAGTAGGGCACAAGCTGCTGTTGCTAATAGGTATTTGTGTGAATGTTTCATAACTTTTTCTCCTTTTGGTTTTAAGTTATGTGAATCAAACACTTTACGGTGGCCATAGGTTCCTTATGAAACTTCCTACTAAAAAATTGGAACGGTTTCAAAGCTGGTTCGTTTGATAAGACGTTACCCCTTAACAACGAAGAGAGGACGAAACGATGACTAAGACATTTTTAACAGCTGTATCAGCTATTGCGATTATGGCGGCAACGCCTGCAATGGCTGAAATGAAAGTGAAAGCCGGCGCGGAAGCAACTGCCCAGCCGGGAAGCACGGCTGCGGCCGAGCAATCTACTGGTAATGTAACTGATGATGCTAAAAACGCTTGGAAGGATATTAAAGAAGATACTTCCAATGCCTATGAAAAGGCTAAAGAGAATACATCCGAAGCCTATAACGATATTAAGGCGACTGTTGTTGGTGAAAATGCCAATGAAGATATTGTCATTAGCTCCAACACAACTGCGACTGGTATGATAGGCAAGCCTGTTCATAACGCCAATGGCGAGAGTATCGGTAAGGTCACAGATATTATTTTAGACCAGAACGGTAAAGCCAGCATGGTTGTTGTTGCCGATGGCGAATTTATCGGTATGGGCAAGAAAGCTGCATTTGATTACAACACGATCGCCAATATCAATGCCGATGGTGATGTCATTATGCCGCTTACAGAAGCTATGATCGAGAACGCAGCCGAGTTTTCTTATGATGCTGCGGATGCTGGTGATGGCGTGAGCGTCATGTCTAGCAACGGGTATAGCGTTGCAAAACTGTTGGACGGTCAGGTTGTGAATCAGAACAAAAATGTTGTTGGTGAAATTGACAATATTTCTTTCGTGAATGGTTCAGCCAGCCAATTGATTGTCGGCTTTGACAAAATCTTAGGTCTGGGCGGTAAAAAAGCCAGCTTGAACTTCTCAAGCGCGACCATGATTAAGGATGGTGATGGATATGATTTTCAACTAAGCGCGGCACAGTCCAAGCAATTTGAAAATTATAAAAATACTGCCACCAATTAGTGATGAGAGTGAGGCCTGTCCCCCTTTTTTGATGAAGGTGAGGACAGGTCCTTCTCTGTAAATTTTTTAACAATAGGAGCATATGATGAATAAAGATATTTTTGAAGGAAACTGGAAACAATTCAAAGGTGACATACAAGCCAAATGGGGCAAGCTCACTGATGATCAGTTGGAACAAGCCGAGGGGGAACGTGAAAAATTCCTAGGCCTCATTCAGGAAAATTACGGTGTTGTTCGTGATGATGCTGAAAAGCAGCTTAAAGAATTTGAAGATTCGATGGCCGCATAATGGTTCGGCTTAGATAATTGTAAAAAGGCGCTGCACCTAATGTGTTAGCGCCTTTTTCTATGGAACGAAGCGACAGGCATGGTCGTTGGTAAGGTAGAACAAAAACTTAAGAAAAGGAGACGTTCTATGAGACACGATATAAGACATGAAGTTCAAGGTTTGGAGAATGTTATTTCCGTATGCTTTGGCAGCCCGCGTGGGGATGATTTGCCGCAGATTGGCGGTGAAAATGATATGGTTCTCGACACGCTACAGGATTGTTCAGGCAAGACTATGCACTTGATTGATGCAGAGATTCATCATCAGGTTGAAACTTTGGGAGATTAAAATGAGTGAACAAGCCGGCGACATCATTCGTATTCTTTTTGCCGTTTTACTTCCGCCTATTGGTGTAGCCATGCAAGTCGGCTTTACAAAGCATTTCTGGATCAACGTAATCCTTACCATTTTGGGTTATGTGCCAGGGATCGTGCACGCCGTTTACATTATTGCTAAACGGTAGGGCATTATGCAAGAAGAGCCATACATAGACCCTTATACGGAAGGACACCCGCATGAACGTCCCCCTTATGAGCGGCGAGCACTCTATACGGTTATAGCTTTGGTGGTTGCCTTTGTTGTTTTTGGCTCTTTAATTTCATGGTTCTTCTTCGCGCCTGCGGATTACGACGGCGCGGAGGAAGAAAGACCAGCTGACTATGCAGAAGCTCCAGGCAATCCTTATGATGAAGGAAGCGGGCGCAGCGGCGTTTACAATTTCTTCTATGAGATGTTTGGCGGCATTGAGGACGGCTTGGATGAAAGCCCTCATAATTTAAATAATATCGAACAGATTGACGATTTCAATATTGATACGGATGAAGTTATGCCTAGCAAGCGCGGAGAAGTTTCTGCACCTCTTAGCGTGAAAAATTTTAGTAAGAAACAAGCAAAAGCATTGCAAGAATTGCAGCATGAGCAATCTGCCCAGGCGAAAAGCAGCGAAGAATATCGGCATTCTTTCAGCGTTATTGAAGGCAGCAGCGTTTTCAGCAGCGAAGGGCAAAAGTCCGGTACCCTTTATGACATTCTCATCAATAAAGAGACAGGTGCTGCCAGAGCCATCGTTGTAAACGACGAGGATGCTGCTTATGCGCGCGATCTCAAAGCCATCGGGTTTAACGAAGTTGTGCAACAAGATAGTGATGGTGATGTAGCCTTGAGCATGACGGACTCTCAGTTCAAGGACGGCCAGCCTTTCGAATATACAGCTGACGATAAGGGAAATTACATCAGCCTTCGCCTTCTACATAGTGGACAGCTTTTGGATTATGAGGGAAAAGTGGCGGGTGAAATTGATGCAGTGATTTATGAAAACGCAGAAGTTCAAAATATTTATTTCACCTTGCGCCCTACATTGGCGCAGTATGGCCCTTCAAAGCTTTTCATTCCTTTCGACGAGGCAAATATTGTTAGAAATCAAGACGGGTACGACATACAATTAACCAAAGAACAAACTGAAAGACTTGCCAGAACATTATTTTCAGGTGCAAAATCAGCACAATGATTTCAAAGCTCTATAATTTTTGGCAGATTCTGAAAGGCAATTTTTGGTTTGTTCCAGCCGCTTTTTGCTTTCTCTCTATTTTTTTTATATCCAGTTTATATTACCTGGAAGTGCGCTATTTCAAGGAATTGGATTTAGGAAGCTATGTATTCCAAGGCACTACGGATGACGCTAAATCAGTAACGATAACGCTACTTTCTGCCATGATCACAATGGCAACCCTGGCAATTTCTATCACCATAGTGGTTTTATCTTTAGCGGCGTCACAGCTTGGTCCGCGCCTCATTAAAACATTTATGGCCGACCGCAAGACAAAAGATTTCATTGGCTTATTCTTCGCTACGGTTATGGCCTGTTTCGTTCTGACAGTCATTTTGCACTCGCGCACATCAGAGGCCATAACACCGCAAATAACAATTAGCGCTGTTCTCGGACTATGTCTTGTTAATCTTTTTGTCTTGTTGGGGTTTGTCCATCATGTTGCGCAATCCTGCATAGCCGATAATGTCGTGCGTAATGTTTCGTATGATCTGCATGATGCTTTGAGGCGCTTAACGAGAGATTCTGAAAAGCAAAATCTAGATAAAAAACCCGAAAAATCTAACTGGCCCAAAGATTTTGACACAATGAGCCGGCGGATTTTTTTTGAGAGATCTGGCTATGTACAACACATAGACTATGCCCATCTTATGGAATTAGCGCTTGATTATAATCTGCGCTTGAATGTGAGCTTTAAAGCCGGACAATTCCTCGTCCAAGGCCAGGACGGCGTGCGTATTTATTCAAAAATTGGTTTGGACGAAAATATTGAAAAAGCTGTCAAAAACTCTTTCATTATTGGCGAGAGCAGAACGCCTACGCAAGATCTGGAATACTCTGTGCGGCATTTGGTAGAAATTGCCATCCGCGCGCTCTCACCCGGAATCAACGATAGCTTCACAGCCGTTAGCGTTTTAGACCATTTATCACAAAGTCTGTCTATTTTATTCCAAAAAGAAACAATGTCTGAAGAGTTTTTCGACGAAGATGGTATTCAGCGTATGCACGCCGTACAAAGCGATGACGCTGACATAATTTTTACCGCCTTTGATCAGATCCGTTTTAATAGCAGCCATATGCCAAGTATGGTCCGCCATATGCTTCAAACATTTATAGTTTTAGAAGAACTTACGAAAGATAAAAATTCACGGCTTGCTCTTTTAAAGCAAGTAGAAGCCATTAAACATGATGTGAAAATCAGCGCCCGTTTCATAGTTGATGAGACTGACTTGCATGCTAAAATCGACGACCTTATCAAAAAACTGAAATCATAAAGGCTGTGGATGCTCAAAGATCATACTCATAGTCCCGAAGCTATTAAGAAAAGGTTAGAGGCGGGGCCGGATTCTTTTTATCTCAAAGAATGGGTGTACGGGGGCGTTGACGGCGTTGTGACGACATTTGCCGTGGTGGCCGGGGTTTTAGGGGCCAGCCTGTCCTATAATATTGTTCTTATTCTGGGGTTGGCGAATTTGCTGGCGGACGGGTTTTCCATGGCTGCGAGCGCCTATAGTAGTGCCAAAGCTGAAGAGGATAACTATAAGCGTCTTCGGAAGCGCGAGGTCACGCATATTGCCAACCACCGCGAAGGAGAAATCGAGGAAACCCGCCAGATTTTGCATGGAAAAGGCTTTGAAGGTGAAGAGCTGGAAAATATGGTTGCGGCCATTTCCAGAGATGAAAGTATCTGGATTGAGTTCATGTTGCAGGAGGAATACGGGGTTTCCAAGCCTTCGCATTGCGCCTTTAAGTCCGGTCTGCATACATTTGCGGCGTTTTTCGTTTGTGGTGCTATGCCGCTGGTGCCTTTCCTTTTGCCGGGCGTACCCTCGGACTATCAAGGTGGCACGGCTTTGTTATTATCCGGTATAACCTTTTTCGCGATTGGTTCACTGAAAAGCTTCTGGTCCGTCAAAAGCCTGCATCGCGAAGGGTTTGAAACCCTTTTTATTGGCCTTACAGCGGCTTTGTTGGCCTATGGCGTTGGATATTTTTTGCAAACGCTGGCCTAAGGCATAAAACGCGAGTGTTATTGTTGCTTGATTTTTGATCTGTATGCGTTTAAATCTCACTGATTATGCGGGCGTAGTTCAATGGTAGAACGTCAGCCTTCCAAGCTGAATATGCCGGTTCGATCCCGGTCGCCCGCTCCATCAGCCGCAGTATGAGAGAAGCGAAAAACGAGGCTTGTGCCCGCCGTTGCTTCACTTTCCGAAAAACCATACAAATCTCCCAAATACCCATTGACTTTGGCCTCTGATTTTCCTACATGAAAGCATTAGAATTCGTGGCGGTTTGGCGCATTACGTGTTTAACCGATGGCTACAACGGCGAAGCTAGTTTAAGCCAGAG
>CAYGNI010000057.1:0-12342 GCA_964351195.1 uncultured Micavibrio sp. | reverse complement strand
GGCTGATTCTTGAGGGGGTGCGGTTTTTGCTGCATTCCTTTGATTGGGATGAGGCGTTTGATGATTTGAAATACGCGGATGCGCAGGCGCTGAAAGCGCAGCTTCAGGGCGAGATTTCGGTGCTGGGGCGCGTTTTGGGCGCGCAGGAGACGGTTTTGGCGGAGACGGCTGTGTGTGCCCTGCGCGAGGCGGGGAGCCTGGCGGGGTTTGACGAGATATTATCGCGCTAAATCAAGGGTTTTTAGGACATAAAGTAATAATAAAAGTATTATTTGACATTTATTATGAGTTTACGTATTAAAATAATCTTTGATTTTTTTTAAAGATAAATTTTGAATAGGGAGAGTAGAGTATGACTAAGGCAGCATTTGTTTCAGTGACTGTAGGCGAAGGTATAATTGGTGATGCTTTTGTGCCAGAGAGAGAGCGTTTGCAAAAGTCTCTTGATTACATGAATTTTGCTGCTGAGGTTTTTCGTCGCCATAGTGAGCTTTATCAAGCGGAAGGTGATTCAACGTTAGATGACTTGTCCAGAGCACGGGCTGCTGCTGAGAGAGCAATTCTGTTTAAAGATTATCCGAGCTTGGTTTTGCCCTAGTGGATTAATCCCCTTCGCTCATAATAATTTCGCGGTGGGGGTAGGGGATTTTGATATCGTTTTCCTTGAACGCATCCCACAGGGCCATCATGACGGTGCCCTTTATATTCGTGACGCCGGCCTCGGCATCTTTGATCCAGAATCTTAAAGAGAAATTCAAAGAGCTGTCGCCGAACTCCACCAGCCAGCAAACAGGGGATGGCGTGTCGACAACGCGCTCCAGGTCTTTTGTCGCTTCTTCGGCGATTTCCTTGACCTTGTGCGGGTCGGAATCGTAATGCACGCCAAAGGTGACTTGTAGGCGGATGAGCGAGTTTCCGTGGCTCCAGTTCACGACGCGCTGGGTGATGAAGTCTTCGTTTGGAATAAGGAAGGATTTGTTGTCACGGGTGACAATTTCGGTATAGCGCGCGGCCATTTGATTGACCCAGCCGAAGGTGCCGATATCGGGTATCTCAATGACATCGCCGGGTTTGATAGATTGGTCCATCAAGAGCAACATGCCCGAGAACAGGTTTGAGATTCCCTTTTGCAAACCAAAGCCAATCCCCAAACCGATGGCACCGCCGAAGACGGCGAAGAGGGAGAGATCTATGCCAGCGCTGGTGATGCCGATTAGGATGGCGGAAACAATCAGCGAGACGCGGATGACCTTGGCGGCCAGAACCTGAGATGATCTTGTCAGGCTTTTAATTTCAAAGACGCGCCGCTCAGCGAAACCAGAGATGAAAATCGCGAAATATAACAGCGCAAAGAGGGAGAATATGCCTTTGATCGCTACAAGCGCAGAAAGTCGGAAACTGCCGATGTTGAAGCCAATTGTATCGAGGGTTGCAGCGGTTTCATCCAGTACGCCAAAGATTGATAGCGCGGCCATGATCCAGATACACATAGCAAAGACATTACGCACAAAGCGGTTTGCGATGAATTGTACGGCGATGCGGATGATGATCCAGGCAAAGAGGACTTTGCCAAATGCGCTAAGGAGGTTGTTTTCAAGGCCAGGGAAAAAGGCCGTGCAGATTAGCGATATTGTGAACATGAAAAACAACCAAAGGATAGGCAGGATAAGCTTCATCGTCTGGTTGGCGACGCGTTTAACCTGGACCGGCATTTTGGTTGTGTCGATGTGATCTACGATTGGTTTGTGCACAAGGCGGTCAATGATCCCGGCTATGATAAACGCGCCCAGAAAGATCATAAGTTGGATCAATGTGTTTTGATCCCAAAAGAAATCTGAGCTCCATTGGCTGAGTTCTTGCCATGTCAAATGGAGGTCGCTGATGGAGAAGTTTTGAATCAGGTCGACTTGAACATTGGTATTTTCTGGATTGTTTTTTGCGCTCATGGTTCTACCTTAATCGTGAATTGATCATTTGAAAAGGAGATCGCGTCATGTCTTTGGAATATTTGCACACAATGGTGAGAGTTGAAGATTTAGAGACCTCGCTGGAGTTTTATTGCGGGAAGCTGGGGCTTATTGAGGTGAGCCGCAAAGATGTGGAAGAGGGTCGGTTTACATTGGTGTTTTTAGCGGCTCCGTATGATCGCGATAGTGCGAGTGTTAATAGAGCGCCGTTATTGGAGCTCACCTATAACTGGCCTAATGAAGACGGTGAGGGCGAGACATATTCAGGGGGGCGGAATTTCGGGCATCTGGCGTACCGCGTGGATGACATTTATGCATTTTGCCAGGGGCTTATGGATGCAGGTGTGACAATTAACCGGCCGCCGCGTGATGGGCATATGGCATTTATCAAGTCCCCGGACGGGATTTCGATAGAGCTTCTTCAGCGCGGAGAAGCGCTGAAACCTGCGGAGCCGTGGGTGAGTATGGAGAACACTGGTAGCTGGTAAATTGCATGCACTTAAGAATCGTGTTCTCGTATTTTTACCACGAGTTTACGAGAATATGAGTGAACGATGTTACGCACTGATGAGGCGCAGGGCTTCTTTGGGATATGACTCGCGAAATGCGTCATTCAGATCGGCCGGGTGCGCCATGAGGCGGAAGAAGATTGGGCCGCATAACATGTCGACAGCGATTTTTGTATCCAGTGAGCTGCGGAATTCGCGTTGCTTTTGTCCTTGTTCGATACTGAATTCGATGGCATCGATGAGAGGGCTGAGGAAGCTATTCGAAAAGATATCGCGTGCTTCGTTGCTTGCCTGAGCTTCGCTGAAAAGTTGAGCGATGGTTTCGCCGTTTTTGGAATCAAGTAGACGAATGAGTTTTTCGAGCTGCATTGTGACCGCTTCGGCGTTGTTCCTTGGTGTTGGCAAGGGGGCCGTCATGCCGGGCTGGTTGATCAGGGCATCCATGACAACAGCGGTTTTATTAGGCCACCAGCGATAAATTGTTGTCTTACCAACTTTTGCTTTTTTGGCTATGGCTTCGATTGACAACTCCTGCACAGACATGTGTAAAAGCAGTGAGTTCGTTGCTTTTAAAATTGCTTTCTTGGATTGCTGGCTGCGGGGGCGACCTTTTGAGCGGGAGGAATTTTTGTCCGCTTCGTCATTGGTGTTGGAGGCATTGATTTCCGAGGTTTGTATTTCTTTTCCTTCATTTTGAAGCGTTTCAGAATTACCAGTTTCATACGCATCAAAATCAATGGCTACCTGACCCATAACGTGCCCTTTCGCATTTAGTGTTTTGTATCAGAAAACGCTTATATGATAATGATTTAAATTACTATACTGTGCGTTTCGTATACATGTTTAATTTTATCAGAGAGGTGAATATGCCGTGAAACAGAAAAGAAGGCAAGATAGGAAATAGAATTTTTTGTGAAATGTTGTGAAATATTTATGCTTATTTGCATTTCTCGAGGTTTTTGCTTTAAGCTGGCGGATAATCATGTGATAAAAAAGCGATTTTGAATCGCGCAAAACAGGGATTTTTTGTATGGAAGTCTGGATTCTTTTCAATGAAGAGGTTGAGTCGGCGAGTGCCGAGGCGTTTGAAGTGCGTCGTTTTCTGTCCGAAGGGCGGGAAATGGGTATTGATGTTAAGGTTTATCATCCTGAACAGTTTGATTTGCTGGTTTGTGATGAAACGCGCGATTCCGTCCTGATTGACGGACAGCCTGTGCCGTTGCCAGACTTTGTGTTGCCGCGGACTTATGTGATTGATACGGGGTATTTTGCGCTGGCGGTTATTCGTCAGTTGGAACGCATGGGCGTGCGGATTTTCAACAATTCGGCTTCGATTGAAAGGGTGTCGGATAAAATGCATACGCATCAGATTTTGGCGGAAAGCAGCTTGCCGACGCCCACGACAATGTTGGCAAAGTTTCCCGTCGATATCGAATTGGTTGAACGCACAATTGGTTTTCCGGTGGTTGTGAAAACGTTGCTTGGGGTTAATGGGTCAGGTGTTTTCCTGATGGATAATCATGAATCGTTCAAAGATTTAATGAATTTGATTGAGCAGACCAATCCGAATATACAACTGATCTTCCAGAAGTTTATTGCGATGAGTAAGGGGCGTGATTTGCGCCTGTTCGTTGTGGATGGAGAGGTGATCGCGTCAATGGAGCGCCGTGCGACGGATGGAGGTTTTAAAGCGAATTATACGCAAGGCGCTGAAGTGGTGGAGTTTGTTCCTGACCAGAAGGCGATTGATATGGCTGTGCGCACGGCGGAGATTTTGAATTTGCAGGTTTGCGGCGTTGATCTTTTGTATGATGAGAACGGCTATACAATTTGTGAAGCGAATAGCTTCCCGGGCTTTAAGGGGCTTGAGTCGTGCTGTGATGTGAATGTGCCGCGCAAAATTTTTGAGGCGATGACCCAGCGCATGAAAGAAGACAAAGAGCCGCCAATTACGTTTGCGGAATTTGAGGCTTTACGTGCCGCGCGTATGAATTAATATCTGCGTTGTTCAAACGTTGTGGGCGGTTCGTCGATCACGCGGATACCCCCGCGAGAAAATTCCAAAATGGCCAGGCCGCGTTCGGCGGTGCCGTCGTTTCTGAAACGGAAAATTCCATCAATACCAAAGAAGCCGTTCGGGTTGAGGATGGCTGAGCGTGAGAAATCGGGGCGGCCACCGCGTTCCAATCCTTGGCGTGCGAGAATGGCGGCAAGTGCCGTGGCGTCATATGATAATGTCGAGAGGCGCGGGGCGGAGTAGCCATAGGCAGCGCGAAATTTCTTTTCAAAACTTTCTCGAAGATAGGGTGAAGGCGCGGCGAACCACGTGCCTAGTAGGCTGCTTTCCGTGGCCAGGGCGGTGTCGTCCATCAGACCTGTGCCCAGGCGTTTAACCTTGGAAGGGGGTAGGTCGTAATGGCTGAGCAGGCTTGAAATGGCACTGGCCTGATTTCCGCCAACGGGCATCAATACGGCATCGAAAGGCGGTGGCAGCGCGTTTTGCGGATCTTTGACGGCCTGACGGCTGTCGTAACGTGAGAATTTACGCACGACAGGGGCGAGGTTTGAGGTTTGCGGCGGGAATTCAGTGCGCTCGGTTGTCTGGATATTATAGCGCGGGGCGAGGCTTTCGAAAGCATTCGTTACGACTTGGCCATAGCTTGTTGAGGGTGTGATTAACCCAACGCGGTAGATATTTTTATTCGAGATAAATTGGGTGAGGCGTTCGATCTGGTCAAATGGCAAAAAACCCATGATGAAGGTGTTGCCGCCCGCCAATGTCCAATCGGTGGAGAAGGCGATCATCGGAATGCGTGCGGGCTCTGTGATTGTTTTAGCGCCTTTAACCGAGTCAGCGAAGAGGGGGCCAAGGATGAGCTGCGCGCCGCCTTTGATCGCTTTTTGTGCGGCTTCGCGGGCGCCGGAGGCCGTACCTTTTGTGTCTTGAGGTTCCAACTCGAAAGTGGCGTGCCCCATATCGAAGAGCGCGATTTGCGCGGATTTCAGCATCGCTTCGCCGAGCGTTTTGTGCGTGCCAGAAAGCGGCAGCAGAATAGCGACCTTTACGATGGGCAGATCGTTATTGATGGCGGCGGGGATATTTTCGGTTGGTGCTTCGGCCGGTTTTTGTTCTTGAGTAACAGGCGGAGCGTCTTTGCCGTAGATTTCGGAGATAGGGCTAGGTGGTTGCTTTGCTGGGCGCTGGGCCTCTTTGTCGTATTTCCATTTGCCGCTTCCGCCGTATCCCGGGCCGGTTGAGCATGCATTTAAAAGAAATATTGCGGCAAGCAGCAGCGGGATAATCGATAAGAGGCGCGCGTATTGAGGCATGACTTTTTTATATTCTTCGTTATGCTATGGATTTATGGAGACTAGCGAAAAAAAATCAGGACAACAAGATAAAGTAGACTCCGGGGCCGGAGAACGCGGTTGGTTGTTTCCCGACAGGCGCGCGCAAAGCATGCCTGCCGGGCTTTATATCGTGGCGACGCCGATTGGAAATATGGGGGATATGTCGTTTCGGGCGTTGGATGTTCTGACGGCGGTGGATGTTGTTTTTTGCGAAGACACGCGCGTATCGGGGAAATTGCTGTCTTATTACGGGATTGAAGCGCAGCTTCAGGTTTATAACGATCACAGTACGGAGAAAACCCGCAGCGATATTTTAAAGCGTATAGAAAAGGGGCAGCGCGTGGCGCTTATCAGTGATGCGGGGATGCCGCTGATTTCGGATCCGGGGTATAAATTGGTGCTTGATTTGCGCGTAGCGGGCGTGGACGTGTTTAGCGTGCCGGGGGCGAATGCGCCGTTGGCGGCGTTGCAGCTTTCGGGTATGCCGAGCGATGCGTTTTCCTTTCTGGGGTTTTTGCCGGCAAAAAGCGAGGCGCGCAAAAGTGCCTTAGAGCCGTGGCGGGCGGTTCCTTCCACATTGATTGCGTTTGAAACGGCCCCGCGTTTGATGGCGGCGTTGCGCGATATTGCTGCGGTCATGGGGACGCGCGAGGTCTGCGTTGTGCGCGAAATCACCAAGAAGTTTGAAGAGGTGCGGCGCGGAAGTGTGGAAGAGTTGCTGGCGCATTATGAAGAACAGGGCACGCCGAAGGGCGAGATTGTTTTGGTGATTGCGCCCCCGGGGGAGCAGCGTTTTAGTGATGTGCAGATTGAACAATTATTAAAGGATGCGCTTAAAACGCAGAGTACGAAAGATGCGGCGGCGGAGATTTCTGATGTAACCGGCGTTCCCAAAAAAGACCTGTATCAGCGAGCTTTGAAGCTTAAAGGTGATGTATGAGCAAAGTGGCCCCTTCGAAAACGACGGCTTACCAAAAAGGGGTTTGGGCGGAGGAGCGCGCGGCGGCGCAGTTGATGATGAAGGGGTATAAGATTTTGGCTAAGCGTTACAAGACGCGCTATGGCGAAATTGATTTGATAGTGCGTAAAGGCGATGTGATTGTGTTTGTCGAGGTGAAGATTCGCGCCGATATCTCGGATGCGCTGTATGCGATTACGCCGAAGAACCGGCGAAGGGTTGAGCAAGCGGCTTCGTATTATATTGCGCAGAATCCGGAACTTTCGGATTATGGCATGCGTTTTGACGTTATGGCGTTTGCCGGAAAAGGCGGGGGTATCTGGGCCGAGCATCTGGACAATGCCTGGGAGCTCGGCGCATAATCTCACTAGCTGGCAATTCAAGCTTTTTGGGCTGCAAATACGGCTTTTCTTTTTTTGTTCTTAAAAGGATTATCATGAATAAATACGGATTTTTTACGGTTGGTTTGTCTTTGCTTTCTCTGGCGGCGTTGCCGTCGTGTACCGTGGTTGGGCTTGCAACGGGCGCTGGGGCTTCTGCGGGTGTGGCGGCTGCGCAGGAGGGCGGCTTAAAACGTGCAAAAGATGATTTGGTGATTCAGACAGAGATCAATGATCTCTGGTTCAGATATGATGTTGAAATGTTCACCAAGCTGGATATGACGGTGAATCAGGGGCGCGTTCTTATTACCGGGGTTGTGCAAAATCCTGAACACCGCGTTGAGGCCGTGCGCCTTGCATGGCAACCTGAAGGGGTGAAAGAAGTTATCAATGAGATTACAGTTGCGAATAGCGCGGGGCTTGTTGGCTATGCCAGGGATGCGTGGATATCCGGGCGTTTACGTACTTCGTTGACATTTGATCGTGATGTGCAATCGATCAATTACAATATTGATACGGTTCGTGGGGTTGTCTATCTTATGGGGATTGCGCAGGGCCAAAAAGAGCTGAACCGTGTGATTGAGATTGCCAGAACGATCAAAGACGTGAAACAAGTTGTAAGTTATGTGAAATTCGTGGGTGAGGAAAACGCACTGAATGCCGATAGCGGTTACAGACCGCCAGTGGCGAATGCGGGCACGCTCACAACCACGCCTGAATCATATACGAGCACTCCGGATTCGGTTCAGATCTGGCCGGGGGAAAACCAGCAAGTGCCGGTAACGGAGCCTTATCAGCCACAAGGCAGTGGGGCAAATTCATTGAGACCCGAAGACCGCATTGATTCTGAAGAATTGCTATGGGATGGCGGACGGTAGATCATGATCTCAGATCCGCGCGAGATTGTTGACAGGCTTGCCACGCTGCCGGATGAAGGGATTGATTTGGGCTTGAGCGCGTTGGCGCTGGGCGCGCTGGATCAGCCTGGAATTACGCTTGATCGTTATGTTCATCATCTTGATATATTAATCCAAGATGTTGGGGAGAGGCATCTCGAGCTTTTAAAAGCCGGAGCGCAAGACACGATTGAAACCCGGCTGGCGGCGCTGAAACACGTGATCAGTGATCAACATGCTTATATAGGGGACAAGCAAAGTTACGAGTCGCTGGAGAATGTGAATCTGATCCGCGTGATAGAGCGGGCCAAGGGCATTCCGATAACGCTGTCGATTCTTTATATTCATGTCGCGCGTGCGCAGGGCTGGGATATTTCCGGGCTCAATATTCCGGGGCATTTTGTTTGCCGTTTGGAGCAAGGATCTCACCGTGTGATATTTGATCCTTTCGAGAATTGTAAGATATTGGAGGCGGCGGATTTAAGGTTGCTGGTTAAGAGAGCGGTTGGCGAGCGCGCGGAATTATCCGCATCTTATTTTGAGCCGACGCCGAACCGAGGGATTTTGATCCGGCTTTTGAACAATACTAAACTGCGTAAGATTGAAGACGAGGATTATCAAGGGGCGCTGGATGTCGTTGAACGGATGCGTGCGATTGATCCGGGTGAGTTTCGGTTGTTGTTGGACGCCGGAGTGCTCTACGCGCGGGTGGACCAGACGCGCGCGGCGATTGATGCGCTTGAGGATTATATTAAGCATGTTCCTGCAGACCGGGCGTGGGATGGAGATCGACATGATGCGCAGCTTTTACTCATAGAATTAAAGGGGCGGCTTAATTAATTTGGGAACTAAAGGCCGTCCAGATTAATTTGTGTTCAAAATCGCTTGTTCTTCATCACCGCTCTTGCAAGGTGAGTTCGAAGGGAATATTAATATGACTCGTAACTTATTAAGCTTGTGCGCGAATGATGATATTCGTGAAACACTCATAAAGGAGAAAAGATTGATGCTCGCTCGTATGTTAATGATTGGTGCCGTCGTGGTTTTGGTGAGTGCCTGTTCGACCACGGATGAAGAAACCGTGATGGATGAACAGACAACAATGGAGCGTGAAGGTATTACTGATGGTCCTTTGTCTGAAATTTATGATGGTGAAGCGATTGACCCGAACGGTCCTGTACCAGGTAGTCAGGCTGATCTGGTTGTGAATGTTGGTGATCGTGTGTTCTTTGGAACTGACCGTTACGACATTAGTCCCGAAGCCCGTGTTATACTTGAAAAACAAGCCAACTGGCTGATGCAGTATGGCGATCTTAATGTGACTGTTGAAGGTCATGCAGACGAGCGCGGTACACGTGAATACAACCTCGCCCTTGGTGAGCGCCGTGCGAATTCTGTGAAGAATTACTTGGTGGCACTTGGTGTAGATCCGCGCCGCATTGAGACAATTACTTATGGTAAAGAGCGACCTTCTGTTCCGGGAGCTAATGAAGCGGCCTGGGCACAGAATCGTAGATCTGTTACCAAAATCAACTAGGGTATGATTTGAGACAATGACGTTTCTTACACCTTATAAAAATACACAGAAGGCCTGGAGAACTCTGGGCCTTTTGGTTCTTAGCGGTTCGGTTTTGGGCGGTTTGATCCTATGTGGGCCTGTTTATGCGCAATCGGAGCGCGATATGAACAGTCGTATGAATCGCATTGAGAATGAGATTAAGACTCTGAGCCGTGCGATTTTCCGAGGGGAGGAGCCGCCTCCGGGGGCTTTTTCTGGTGGAGGTGATCCTGCGGCGCAGGCGAATTTGGAGATTCGCGTTCAGCAGCTTGAGAGCGAATTGCAGACTTTGCGTGGCTTGATTGAACAGCAAGGGTTTGAGGTGCGTCAGGTTAAGAATGAGCTGGAGCGCGTTACCGGCGATATGGAGCTTCGTCTTCAGGACTTAGAAGGTGGCGCGACGCGTTCTGATGTTTCCGGTGGTGGACGTAATATGAATATTACCACGCAGGGCGGTAATAACCCTCCTCAACCTTCATCTTCCGGTGCGGCCGGCGGGTATCAGTGGAATTCAAATAATAGCGGTAGCAATCAGCCCGGGCAGCTTGGTTCTTATAACCAGTCCCCTGCGTCAGGGGCTGTGAGTGGGCGGGCGGATGACGCTGCGTCAATGTACGAAAATGCGTTTTCGCTGGTGAAGAATAATCAGTATGATGCGGCTGAGACAGGCTTTAAAGCGTTTCTAGATCAATATCCTGATCATGTTTTGTCCAGTAATGCGAAATACTGGCTGGGTGAGACTTATTATGTGCGCGGGAATTACCAGGATGCGGCGCGTTTATTCGCCGAGGGGTATCAGCAAGCGCCGAAAGGCAACAAGGCCGCGGATAATCTCCTGAAGCTTGGTATGTCTTTATCATCCATGGGTAAGAAAGAGGATGCTTGCATTGCGTTTTCCCAGATTAACAAGGAAGGCTTTGCGAATGCCGGTCCTGTGATGCGCCGCGCAGATCAGGAAAAGACCCGTTTGGGGTGTTCCTCTTAAGTGGTTCTTTATAGAGAGGCTTTGTTTTGAGTGCTGAGCATTCCCTTAGCGTAGATCTTTTTTCTCATCATCTTTCCCGTGATTTTCAACGTCTTTTAGAAGCACGCAGTGATGTGGCGGTGGCGGTGTCTGGTGGGCCGGATAGTTTGGCGCTGTGCTGGCTATTGAATGGCTGGGCGCGTGAGGCGGGTGTTAAAGTGCATGCGCTGCATGTTGATCATGGCTTGCGGGAAGAGTCAGCGCAGCAGGCAGAGACGCTGGATAGTATTTTGGGCGGCATGGAAGCTTTGCGCTATACGGCTTTGCGCTGGCAAGGTGACAAGCCGCAGGCGCGCATTCAAGAAGAGGCGCGCAAGGCGCGTTATGCGTTGATGGCGGAGTATTGCCGGGAGCATGGGATTGGCGTCTTATTTTTGGCGCATCATATGGATGATCAAGCGGAGACGGTGTTGTTTCGCTTGGCGAAGGGGAGCGGCTTGGATGGTTTAAGCGGTATGCAGCCTATTCATGCGTATAATGAGGGTTTGAGTCTTTGCCGACCTTTGTTGGGTGTAGATAAGGAAGATTTGGTTTCATTATGTGAGCGCGAGGGGCTCTCGTATTTTTGTGATCCTTCGAATGAGAAGGAGGACTTTGCGCGGGTGCGTCTGCGGAAAAGCCGCGCGGTTTTGGAAGAGGAGGGACTTTCGAATAAGAGATTAGCGGTGAGTGCGCAGCGTTTGGCGCGGGCGCGTGATGCTTTGGATGAATGGGCGGAAAAAACTTGGGAAGAGGTAATTATTAAATTCGATACGAAACATATCGAATTTAATTTAAAACCTTTGCTTGATAAGCCTGAGGAGGTTGTGCTAAGGGTTGTATTGAAGGCTTTTGGTCGCATTGGGGCTGATCGGGATTATGCGCCGCGTATGGAAAAGGTTGAGGCGCTTTTGTACGATTTGAGGAGTCCGCAGCCGTTTCGAAAACGCACGCTGGGGGGTGTGATTTTTGAGCGTGATGATACAGCGCAGATCTTGCGTTTGGATGCTGAATAATTAGGGAATAGTGAAGCTCGTTTTTACTTGTTTAACCTTCAGATTGAGCTACATTAGCCCCACAACGAATTTTAAGATAAGGACATATTGAAAGTGAATGGATTTGGCCGCAATCTGGTGTTTTGGTTAGCGATCGCGATGATCTTGTTTTTCCTGCTGAACGTGTTTCAAGGGGCGCAAAAAGAAGGTGTGAGCGGCGGTGACGAGCTTTCTTATTCCGAGTTTATGGCCGGTGCGCGCGACGGGTCTGTTCGTGATGTCGTGATTAAGGGCAGTGAAGTGCGTGGGACGCTGTCTAGTAGTGGGCAAAGTTTCACGACTGTTGTGCCTCCCAATGAGAACGTCGTGGACCGGCTTGCGGATACAGGTGTTGAGATTAAGGCGCAAGAAGAAGACCCCGAAGAGCTTAGCATTATGAGCATTATTATTTCTTTGCTGCCTGCGATTTTGATTATCGGGGTGTGGTTGTTCTTTATGCGCCAGATGCAGGGCGGTAAAGGCGGCGGCGCGATGGGTTTTGGGAAATCGCGTGCGAAGATGCTGACCGAGAAACATGGCCGTGTCACATTTGATGATGTGGCCGGGATTGAAGAGGCTAAGCAGGAGCTTGAGGAAGTTGTTGAATTCCTGAAAGATCCGCAGAAATTCTCACGTTTGGGCGGGAAAATTCCAAAAGGGGCATTGTTGGTCGGGCAGCCCGGTAC
>CAYGNI010000056.1:0-12405 GCA_964351195.1 uncultured Micavibrio sp. | reverse complement strand
ATCTTGCCTCTGGATATTTTCCATTGTGGCAATTCGCAAAGCTGTATCGGCATCGAGGTCGTCTTTAATTTCAACCGTAACCTCGTAATCTTTCGGCAAATCACCATTCTCAACCAAATGGCTTATAGCCCGAAAACGGCGTTCACCGCAGATAATAGGGTGTAGTTTCTTTTTGCCTTTGGCTTTTCCGACTATCAGATTTTGAAGCAACCCGTCCGTTTTAATGGATTGAGCCAAGCCCAGAATTGAGTCCTCATCGAAGGCTTTGCGAGGGTTAGCATCCGAAACCTGAATTTTCGTGATTGGTAGTTTTGTGTAAGTCATAGTTTTTTCCTTTCGCTGATTTAGTTAAAAGTGCGTGTTGCACTTCTTTCCTATGAGCCGCATAGCGGCACAAAAGCGGGGGAGATTTAACCATGATCCGGACTTGCCGGAGGGGGATCACCCGCCTTGCACAAGGCGAAGCCGCGGAAAGGTGGGGATACCGGCAAGTCAGCCGAAGGTGAGCGTCAGCGAAGGTCTTGTTAAATCGGCCCGAAGGGGGCTAATTAAAACCTATCAAAACCCTTGTTATACATAGATTATTAACTAATTGAATGTAAGATTAATATATATTATTATCTTACATATTGAGGTGATAAAAATGCTATCTACAGCGCAAAAAATTATGAACAGAATTAAGCGGAAAGGCCGTGGATGGGTCTTTACGCCGCAGGATTTTGTCGATTTAGCATCACGCAGTAATGTGGATGTGATTTTATACCGTCTTGTTCAGGACGGTGATATTCGCCGTATTCAGCGTGGACTATATGATTACCCCAAACTGGATGCAGATATCGGTGTCATGGCACCGAGCGTCAAAGGGGTCGCACAGGCCGTTGCAAGAAAAACAGGAGATCGTATTGCACAGTCAGGAGCCACAGCGGCAAACCTACTTGGGCTGACAACCCAAGTTCCAGGAAAGGTGGTTTACACAACAACAGGCAAGCCAAAAACAATTCCTGTCAAAAATAAGCAAATCAGGCTGGTGTCATCCCCAATACCGGACACTCTGCTAGACTGGAATTCTCCCGTGAGCGTGACTTTACAGGCTCTTCATAATTTAGGGGAAAAGCACGTCACAAGGGATCATATACAAAAATGCGCCCGGCATTTAACAGACAGTGATAAGAGCCAGATACGCAAGAATCTGCGATATATTAAAAGCGCGTGGCTTGCGGAGATTGCCCGACAACTTTCCGCGTAAAATTAACTTACAGGTTATTTTTTCAAACGTTTTATTAATTTCTAGGTTAATTTAAAGCCAAAGATTGCTCACAGGCACTGCCCATAGATTTTGGCCGAACGGAACAACATCACGGCCACGATACAAGACTATTCCGCATATGAAATCATAACCTGCTAAACGCTGAAGCTCTTCCAGACCTTTAAAGTCAGCTTTTGAGACGCTATCGCGCTGTTTAACCTCAACCGCAGCTAATTGCCCGTTGGATTTTTCCAAGACAAAATCAACTTCCTTATTATCACTGGTTCTGAAATGGTATAAATCCATCTTCTCATTTTGAAATGTCATAAGCTTGAGAAGTTCGGTTGCAACAAAATTCTCAAGGACATGCCCAAAAAGCTCCGGCCTGTTTTGTTCAAGATCGCTCAGCTCATACTGCATGAGATGGCATAAGAGCAAAGTATCGCTCATATAACCTTTTGGGGATTTGACAAGACGTTTTCCAATATTGCGCGACCAGGGCGCCAGCTCGAAAGTCAGGAACAGCATTTTAAGCAAGGTTTTGTAATTCCGGGACGTCACAGGATTTAAACCGGCATCCCTTGCGATATCCGCATCATTCACCAAACCGCCGGCGCGATTAGCCAAAATCCGAAGCAAATTAGGCAGCGTGCTTAATTTTTCAATTTCAGCAAGAGCGCGGACATCTCGTTGTAAAATAGTGGTCAGATAACCATCAAACCAGGTTGTGCGCTCAAGTTTTTCTGAACCTGAAATTTCCGGATAGGTCGCTAGGCGTATAACCTCGGCCAGTTTATATTTGGCAGAATCTGGCTCAAATTCTTTGTTAAAGAGCCTTTCGATAAAATTACCGTCGCCGGCCAAGGATTCTGAAGCGGCCAACGGATAGAGCGTTAAAACGCTCATGCGACCAACCAAAGGATCTGATAATTTCGGCAAGGCCATAATATTGGCTGACCCTGTGAGTAGAAAACGCCCTTTGAGTTTTGGTTGTTCCAGTCTCAATTCATCCACGACAACCTTTAAGGCTCTGAAAATCTCCGGAACAAGCTGAACTTCATCAATGATTAAGGCACCTTTACGCTCTTTCAAATAGCTCTCAGGAGAGTTGGCGGCGGCAGCCATTTGTGTTGTACTGTCAAAAGTCACATATTCAGCTGGGTAATCTTTCTTGGCAATGGATTGTACCAATGTGCTCTTGCCAGCCTGTCGCGGACCATTTAAAAACACGACAGGGCTGACATTTAATGCCTTTAGAAGTCTATGTCGTGCGTGTCTTTTGATATATGACATTGAAAATTAAAATCCTGTAGTTATAAATCCACCTTTTATAAATTATAAAACAAACTTTTATATTTGCAAAATGATTTATTATTTCTGTAACAACGATTGATCTGGATCTCTTCAGCGTACTTTGACACGGTTTTTAAAGCTGAACAGAGCGAGAAACACCATTTCTCACCGTTTATTTTGCTTCCTCCATTGATAAGGCTCAATAAAATCGCCCTGCCATAACCCACTCTTTGCTAATTTCGCCGCACGTTCTTCCGATTTGTAAAACTCATCGCTAAAATAGGTATAATCAATCGCATGGCCGGCTTTAACAATCTCACCGGCAATATCGGTACCATCAAGGAAGCATTTCGCTACAATACGGCTCTCTCGCTTGGCGGCTCGCATGATATCGCATGAGACAGCGCGAGATGCTGCCAAATTCTCAAAAAATTGACGCGAATGCTTGCCGCAAGGATATGCCTTGCCAGTCGCATCACGGCAATTTTGATAGTATTCCGGCGCATCAATGCCCCAAAGCCTGACTTTTCGGCCATGTATTATGAAGCTGTCACCATCCGTAAAATGATTGATAACGCCGGTAAGATGATTTTGCGCCTGTCCGTTATGCGCGGCAAATGCCAAGGCGAAGATAATCAGGCCACAAACTGAGAGTAGGGGGATGATTTTACGCATCTTTACTTTCCTCGCTCCGCTTTAATAGTCCAAAAATCGAGCCTTGTAAATTTAACTCGCCTTTCTGGGCGCGAACGGTCATTTCTCGCAAATATCCGCCGGGGCTGCGGACAGGATTGGACGGATCTTGCATTTTTTGATCAATAATCATGATACAGATTGTAGCACCTGTGCGGCCCAGAGTAGAACAAGCCTCCCACCACGCAGATTTATGGATGCCTAACGTCGGAAGAAGTCCGTGTGCAGCATCGGTTAGATCTTGCCAGGACAATGGCCGCTCATGCAGGGGTATCCGTTCTTTAAAACGATCAGAACAAGCATTGAGCACCTGCTTCCATGTAATTTTACTGATTATTTCAGCTATTTTGTTGGATTCAGCTTCTTGCTCTTTAGCGACCTCTCCACTTGCTGTATGTTTGTTATTGGTCTCTGAAGAAGCCGCTACGCCTTCCTGAAGGCTAATACCGGAACGGTTACAGTAATCTAATTTATTAGATGTTTGAAGGTTTGTACATTGTATGTGGGGGAAATCAGTTTCGTCCGTGGCGGAAGTATCACAAGAAAAAGAAGACTTATCCTCAGCCTGAGCAACCCCTTCTAAACTCTGATTAAGAACCTCATATAGTGCTTTATGCTCGGCAAGGAGCTTATCCAGATCGCTTTGAGAATGATATGTCCGGATAGAGTAAGACACTTTTTCGTATTCATACGTCATATGGAGAAGCATTTCATCCAGCTCATCATAATGACCAGCCTCTGCAATCAAGGCTCTTATACGTGCTCTATAGGCTGAAATCTTACGCTTTGTATCATTCCATTTGGCTTTAGCAGCTTGCTTGGCAGCGACTTTTGCTTCCAGTAAAGGCATTAAAGACGCAAGGGGTGACAAATCAACACCGAAAGCATATTTAATTTCTCGTGTCTCACGATCTCTCATGCCGTAGCGTTTAAAATTACCGGAATCTTGCCAAGTCAGTGCGCCGAGTGCATGAAGAGCTTTCTCACGGTTTCTCACCTGTCTTTCAGATATATCGAGATCCTGGGCAGTCGTAGTGACGCTCTGGTAATTGATGGGCTGGGAGCCTTCTCGCCAGTCTGCTTCATCTGTACGGATCACGTAATATTCTAGAAGCTCGACCAATTCAGCAGAAAACCCTGCATCCTTGCCTGCCATCTTAACAAGTTTAAGGGCTTTGAAGCGATCAACATCTTCTTCAAGGCCAATATATTCATCCAAATCCTGTAAGCCGGCCCGAAATTTGGGTGAGCTTACCCGTCCGCCAAATGCACTTGGCGAATTAATATCTAATATCTGCATGTTTCATTTAAGCTATTAGAAACCCCTGAAACTAGGCCGCAAAAAAGGGTCGCGAAAAAACACTTTTTTCACTTGCTTCCTGATTCGTTCAGCGGTATATTGAGAGTACGAAATAAGAATATATCGCTGATTTATTTAGCTAGACCGCTGCGCCAACAGCGGTTTTTGCTTATCTGGGTTCTAAATTACGCTTTCTCCTTTCTAGTTATTGGTTCAACGGTTAAAATTGCCCTGATATTGACGGCTTGCACCGCCTAGGGCGGGGACATAGCTGCAATCTCCGGATGGAAATTGCGGTACTAGAAACCCAAAATCATTAAATGATTCTGAATCTCTTATAAAAAATCTATCATACTGTCTCATTATCCACAACGTAACATTCTCATTAGACAAGATAAGACGGGCTGTAATTCTCGTTAAGTTCCTCTGTACGCGTTGATAGAAAACAGTTGTACAAATCTAATAAAAATTGAGACACTTCTGGAACTCTCTTATGCACAGTCTCATGTGGATAAGTAAGACAGTTTTGGACACCCTAGTTTGACTCACAATGCGAATCTGATTTTTGGTAATAGGGATTTTTTTCTTAAAAAATTTCTTTATACTGTGAGAAAGTAATAAAAATGTCGCAGAGATGTCTCATGCGACGAGGTGAGAAAATGAGTGCAAATAAAGTATCTGTTTCCAAAGCAGCTAAAATGGTTGGCGTTTCCCGCGCCACTTTCTATCGTCACATCGACGAGAAATCCATATCAACCGAGCAAGACGATAAGGGAAATAAGGTCATAGATGTGGCCGAGCTGATTCGCGTCTATGGTGACCAACTCAAAACTCTGGAAGACGTTGAGAAAGCCGAGAAAGCCAAAAAGAAAAAAGGTGAGACAGATCAAGACAATGATAATGTCTCAACAGAATTGGAGTTGATGCGCGAAAAACTCAAAAGTCTTGAGATAGAGCGAGAAAGAGAACGCAAACAGCTCTCAGATCAGATTGGAGATCTCCGCTCTCGCCTTGAAAAAACAGAAGAGCAGCGCATAAAGGCCGAAGAACAAAAAGACCGTCTCACGCTCATGCTGACCGACCAGCGATCTGAAAAAGACAAGATCGTGGAAAAGGAAAAATCACATGAGAAAAAATTCAGCGACCTCGAAACAACAATTCAGGAATTAAAAAGCCAGCAAGAAAAACTTCTGAACAATGAAAAAAAGGGCTTTTTCGCTCGTCTATTCGGAACCTGAAATTGGTATCCACATTTTCAGTGGATGGAATCAGGTATAACTTATTTCATTCTGCAAAATGATGCATCGAGATTAGCAAGCCTGTAAAAGACCGGATAACATCGAGTATGGAAAATACGTTTGTATTCCATATTTTCCAAATACTCTTTTCCTTGCGGCCTAGTATTATTACCATTATTAATATTTAAATATCCATTATAAAAAGGAAAATTGTTATGGGACAAGTAGCCCATGCTTCAATAATGAAATTAACTGCTAGTAATATTGAAGAAACTCTTGGGCCAGGGTCATTATGGCTTCGATGGGAGCCCCATATCCATGCGCCTGGTACGCTATTGAACAATCAATTTACAGGTGAAAATCCGCTCGATGAGTATTTAAATCGAATTGAGGCTGCAACTCCTACTATCAAAGCTTTAGGCATTACGGATTACTATAGTCTTTCTACCTACAAGGCGGTAAAGGGCGCAAAGACTGCAGGACGGTTAACAGAATGCGCCCTTATTTTTCCAAATATCGAAATGCGCCTTGGTATTGGGACCACTAAAGGTCAATGGGTTAATGTTCACTTGCTCGTGTGTCCTGACGATGATGATCATATCGAGCAAACTGAGAGATTTATGGGCCGTTTAAATTTTCAGGCCCATGGTGACACTTTTAATTGTACAGAGGGAGACCTAATTAGACTAGGTAAAGCCGCTGATAACTCCATAACTGATGACAGGGCTGCGCTAAAGCACGGTGCCACTCAGTTTAAAGTTTCTTTGGAAAATCTAAGAACAGTTTATCAACAAAGTGATTGGGCAAAACAAAACATTTTGATTGCTGTTGCAGGTAATCAAGGTGATGGGAGTTCCGGCGTGAGAGATGCAGCAGATGCCACTCTTAGACAAGAAATTGATCAGTTCGCACATATTATTTTTTCTGCTGACCCTAATCAGAGAGAATTTTGGCTTGGCCGTAAGTCTGCAAACCCTGAGGATATCAAAAACAGATATGGTGCACTTAAGCCATGCCTACATGGCTCAGATGCACACGAATATGATAAAATTGCTAACCCAGACTTAAACCGCTACACATGGATAAAGGGCATTCCGTCTTTTGATGCTCTAAAACAGGCATGCATTGATCCGGCAGGTCGTGCTTTTATTGGTGAAGAGCCACCCATTACAACGCTACCATCTCAGGCAATTACAAAGCTGGATATAGTTGGTACAGCCTGGACCAAGACACCACACATTCAACTAAACACGGGTCTTGTCACGATTATTGGTGCAAGGGGTTCCGGTAAAACAGCACTAGCTGAAATTATTGCAGCAGGCTGTGATGCCTTGTCTTCAGACCTTCCTAGAAAATCTTTCCTCTATCGGGCTAAACCTGAATTGCGGGGTGCGACTGTAGAAGTTGAATGGGGTGGTGATGCGGCCAATCTGCAGGGCCGACAACTTGATAATATCAATGATGGCTCCACTTCCTATCCTCGTGCGCGCTATCTATCACAACAATTTGTTGACGAACTTTGTTCTTCAGATGGCGTAGATGACAAGCTCCTTAATGAAGTTGAAAGGGTCATTTTTGAGGCGCATGACGTTAATCAAAAAGATGGTGCTATCAGTTTTGACGAGTTGTTAGATAAACGTGCATCTGCGGCTCGCGTAAGAAGAAAAAGAGAGCAAGAAAACCTAGAAAGCCTGGCGGAACAGGTTGGTGCAGAGCTTGATAAAATTAAAATCATTCCATCGCTTACGGCTCAAATTGCAGATAAAGAAAAGCTTATAGCTCAATATATAGCTGATAGAGGAAGGTTGGTATGCAAGGGTAGCGAAAAAGAAACAGAAAGACTTAATGAGCTTAGTGAAGCAGCCGAAAAAGTAAGAGGCAATGTAAGGTATTTTTCGGCCCAGGCACAATCATTACAAGCTGTGAATGATGAGGTTACAAATGTGCGCACAGCTCAGGCTCCTCAAAGCCTGAGAGCAATGCAGTTAAGACATGCAACTGCTCGAATTGAACCAGAAAATTGGAATAACTTCTTGCTAGATTTCTCTGGCGATGTGGACACTCTAATAACTGGACGAATTGCTGAAGCTTCCAAGAATTTAGAAGGATGGAAGGGGCAAGCTCCCGCAAGCACAGATGCAACAAAATCATTTATTCCCGATGGAGTGGAGCTTGATAAGCTGCCGTTGGCAACACTAGAAGCTGAAATTTTGCGGTTACAAAATCTCGTAAGTGCTGATAAAGCGGTTACAGAAAAATACAAGGCAGTTTCGCAGAAAATTACCCAAGAGACAGCTGCGCTTAAATCTTTGCAGGGAAAGCTGGAAGATTGTAATGGAGCGGAAGAGAGGGTCAAGCAGCTCAGAAAAGATCGTGATGAAGCATATAAAAGGGTTATCGAGGCTCTTTTGGAAGAAGAGCAAATTTTGATAGGCTTATATGCGCCTATCATGGCTAAGTTGAGTGGTGCAACAGGAACACTTAATAAGATGTCCTTTAAAGTCCGAAGAGTTGCCAATCTGCAAGAATGGGCAAATGAAGGGGAAAAGCTTCTTGACCTCAGAACCGGTCCTTTCAAAGGCATGGGTACTCTAATGGAAAAAGCTGCTGGAATTCAAGAAGCATGGGAAAATGGGACGTCTGATGATGTTCTCAGTGCTATGAATGCATTCCGTGATGAAAACCAGACAGACTTACTAAAAAGTTCACTTGTATCCAAAGACAACACTTCAGCTTATAAAGAATGGGCAATGAAATTTGCAAAATGGCTTTATAGTACAGATCATATAGAGATCGTTTACAGTGTTGACTATGAAGGGGTTGACATTAAAAAACTCTCACCTGGTACACGCGGAATTGTGCTTTTGCTTTTGTATTTAGCATTGGATGACACAGATGATAGGCCTCTAATAATAGATCAGCCAGAAGAGAACCTAGACCCCAAATCAATTTACGATGAGCTTGTGGGGTTATTTATTACGGCTAAGACTAAACGCCAGGTTATCATGGTTACTCACAATGCAAATTTGGTTGTTAATACCGATGCAGACCAAATCATTATAGCTTCGTTAGGTGAGAGAACCGCCTCAGGTATGCCAGAAATTTATTACCAGTCAGGTGGCCTAGAAGAAGAGCATATTCGCACTGAGGTATGCAATATCCTTGAGGGTGGTGCAGAAGCGTTTAAAGAGAGAGCGCATCGCTTAAGAGTAGGATTAAATCGATAATTTAATATATGAAAGTACAAAATGAGCATGTTTGCTGAATGGCGAGGAAATATTGTAATCCCCGCATTGCCTGAGAGACGTATTAAAGTTGGCGAGAACTTGATCGCTCAGCAGCCCTTTTTAGCAACACAGCAAGCTGTAGAGATTTTTGAGTCGCAGGTAGAGGGACATTATCTCGTGCGGACTAAAATGGAAGAGCCTTTTCGCGAAATTTTAATTCGTAAAAAAGGGAAAAGAAGACTTGAAACCAAATTAGGTGTTTTGACAGCTCCAAGCATTGAAAGTCTTGATGAAATAACAGACACAACCACTTTTCTATGGGACAGTTTTGGCGTGCTTGAAAACCATGTAGCGACTCCTGAAGAGGTCCTTGAGTCTTGGCACAATAAATTTTTGTTTAACCTTGAAGATGAAGAGCGGGGTGCTTTTGGGTTACGCACTCCCCAGATAGGCGCTTTACACGCTATTTCCGCCCACTTTTCAGTTGGAAAAAAGTTCGACCCTGCAACCGTGGTTTTACCTACTGGAACAGGTAAGACAGAGACAATGTTGGCCATGCAGGTCTACAGGCAATTGCCGAAAACTTTAGTTATTGTTCCAACGGATGCTCTCAGGACACAAATCGTAAGAAAATTTATGTCTTTAGGGGTTTTGCCTGATGCAGGTGCTGTTCCGGCCGAAATAGCACGGCCCTTCGTAGCGCGACTTTCAAAAGGACTTCAAACTGTAGAAGAGGCTCAAAAACTACTAGAATGTGCCAATATTATCGTAACGTTACCGAATACTCTACAAGTGTCTAACGACGAAGCTGTAACTTATCTATTGGACAACTGCACTGATTTAATTGTTGATGAGGCACACCACGTAACCGCCCCTAAATGGGCCGCAATTCGTGAGCGTTTCAAAGATAAGCGCATCACCCAATTCACGGCTACACCATTCAGAAGAGATAATAAACGGGTTGATGGTAAAATTATTTTCAACTTTAAACTCGGCGATGCTCAAGCATCTGGATACTATCGCCCCATAAACCTGAAAACAGTTGAAGAGTTTGGTGAAGAAAAAATACGAGACAGAAAAATAGCACTTGAAGCCATTTCATCTCTTCGACGGGATAGGGACGAACTTGGATTGGATCATCTCCTAATGGCCCGAACTAGAACCACCGAGCGAGCTGAAAAAGTTGTCGCTATTTATAGAGAACTTGCCCCCGACTTAAAACCACAGGTCGTTTATTCAGGATCAGGCCGAACTCAACAAAATCAAGACGCGCTAGAACTATTATTAGATCGCGGAGAAGACGGCGCTCGCATTATTGTTTGTGTTGATATGCTTGGTGAAGGGTTCGATCTTCCTAATCTTAAAATTGCAGCTTTGCATGACACGCACAAATCGCTCGCCATAACCTTACAGTTTATTGGTCGGTTCACTCGAAAGGGCACTGTAGGAGAGATTGGTGAAGCTACAGTTGTTGCAAATATTGCAGACCCAGAGACAGAACAGAAGTTAGCCAATTTATACGCTGAAGGAGCTGACTGGGATGTGATAATAAAAAGACTGAGCGAAGAGCGTATTGAAGAGGAGCTTAGACTTCAAGATGTTGTCTTAGGATTAAAAGAAAATGGGGATTTGCACTCGCAACTTTCTTTATGGAATTTACGCCCATCGCTTTCAACGCAGATTTATAAAACTACCTGCGATGACTGGTCACCTTTAAACTATAAATCTGTACTGCCGAAAGATACGGAAAGTTGGTACTCTGTTAGTGAAGATGACAGCATTCTTGTAGCAGTCATTTATCGTTCGGACACTGTGCGTTGGGGCAATTATCAAAATCTTTATAATACGTTTTATGATCTAGTGCTGGCGCATTGGAATAAAGATAATAAAGCACTTTTTATGTATTCTAGTGACTATAAAGGGCTGCGTATTGAAAAAATGGCGCAAGAAATTACAGATGAGAACACGGAATTACTAAATGGCCCCGCTATCTTCAATATATTAAATAATGTCGAGTTGCCTTTGGTTAAAAATCTAGGCTCGTCCAGAGTAGGTGCCATTAGTTTTACGTCCTACTTTGGCCCAAACGTCACTGATGGATTGGCCAGTATTGAAAAAGCAGAGTCCGCTTTGAATAATATTGCATGCTTGGGATATGAAGATGGAGAGCGCGTTTTATGGGGAGGGACACAAAGAAAAGGTAAGGTTTGGCAACAAACCAGCGGTACAATATCTGAATGGCTTAATTGGTGTTCCAAGACATGGTTAAAAGTAGCAAACGAAGATGAAATTAATGCAAACATAACTCGTGATTTTTTGCGGCCGGAAAAGCTAACCAAGCCACACGATTCTTGGCCCATTGCTGTTCAATGGGGAGAGCAAGCACAAATGGGATATAATGATAAACAATTTGTTCAGTTTGGTGGACTTGAAGTCCCATTATTTATGGTTGATTTAAAAGTTTCAGATGTAGCTGAAGATAAATCCTTTACAATAAAAATATTGAGTGAAGAAAATGTATCAGAATATAAATTTAATATTTCGCAAGAATTTCCCGGAGGTTATCAGTATGCTAAAATTTCGGGTCCAGATGTTTTTTTCAAGAAATCCAATTCAACTTCTGTACCTTTGCAAGAGCATTTAATTAGCGATCCTTTTATTATCCGGTATGCTGACGGTACTCATTCTTATAATTGTTATCACATTCCTGTGAAGTTAAATGCTGGAGGGTTTCCGAAAGAAAAATTAGAGGTCTGGGACTGGACAGGTATTCCACTAAATCATGAATCAATGGGTAAAGAGTGGAATACGGACACAATCCAATACAAGACATTTGAAAACATTGAGAACGAATACGACGTTATCTTTAATGATGATGGGTGCGGAGAAGCAGCGGATTTGGTGGCACTCAAGGATATTGATGATGAAACAATTCGATTGTGCCTAGTTCATTGTAAGGGGGCTTCGAGCGCAAAAGTTTCAAATGATATTACAAACTTTTACACTGTTTGTGGGCAAGCTCAAAAAAGTATTACGGTAAAGCATGGTGGCATGCAGACACTGTATTACGATTTAAAGCGTAGACATGAAACTTGGGCCAGAGAGGGTGTGTCCCGTTTTTTAAAAGGTGATATGAAGCTATTATCGTTCTTCAAAGAGAAGTCACGAAAATCAAAATTAGAGTTTGAATTGCTAATTGTCCAGCCGGGTGGTTCAGCAAAATCCATAAGTGATAATATTTTAAAACTACTTGGGACAACTGAATTGTTTCTTGTTAAAACAACTCAAGCAAAATTTAGAGTAATAATTTCACCTTAAACAATACCTATTAAACTTTATTTTCCGTAAGATACATTATCACACTAAAACTTGGGGCTGAATTCCTGTTCCCTATCAATGATTTAATGA
>CAYGNI010000055.1:11015-12459 GCA_964351195.1 uncultured Micavibrio sp. | reverse complement strand
GGAGGAGGCAAACATCCAGCCGCTGAAGACCCAGTTTGCTTTTTGCTTTTCCGTGCCTTCGTCTGTGACTTCCCAGATTTGCATGAAGGCGGCGGATTCCGGTTTTTCGATGTCCGGCGCGCGTCGGCAGGCCTGAAGCTTGATATACATGGAGCCGAATTTGATGGTGCTGCCGGTTTTGACCTCGAAAGTAAGGGTGCGGGCGGTGATTTTATCGATCGATTTCAGCCGCGCCACGGGTGTGTCTATTGTTGCGCGGGCCATGGATGCAACGGGAAACAGGCATAACAGGGCGCAGGCTAACGCCAGGAATTTACTGTGTGCTGTCATCATCCTGCTGCATGCTGAAAATGAATTGGCCGAGAAGCTGTTCGAGGTTTTGCGGGGCCTGCGTGTATTGGATACGGCCGCCGGATGGGATTGTTTCTTCGTCCGCGCCGGGTTCCAACGCCAGATAGCGCCCCCCGAGAAGGCTCTCGGAGCTGATCAGTGCGGCGGTATCTGCGGGAAGTTTCAATTTGGGGTCAACGCTTATGCGCACGAGAGCTAGAAATCTATCCTGATCAAGTTCCACAGCCGCCACTGAGCCGACTTTCACACCGCTGATCTGGACTTCGTCGCCCGCTTTCAGGCCACCGATACCGGAGAATTCTGCGATGACTTCATAGCCTTCGGCCCCGCCGACATTTGCCGTTCTATAGCTGAAGGAGAGGAAAACACCGGCGACGATAAGAACAAGAGCGCCTAAGACTGTTTCAACAATGCTGCGTTTCATAAACGTTAATCCTTAACAATTTGATATCATGTTCTTTTTTACGGGATTATTCAGGCGGTGTCCATGCCTGATAATCACCGGTTGCTTTGTCTCGCTGTCCGCCTTCGAGAATGTGACCGGGCGGACGGTAGGCCAGATTTGTGCCTGTCATATTCGGGCGGTGGGGTTTTTGCCATTCGCGGCGATAAGATTCCTTCGGATCGGGGACGATATCGGTTTGGTGGTGCAGCCAGCCATGCCATTCGGGCGGCACTTTTGAGGCTTCGGGAGCACCCTCGTACATAACCCAGCGACGCTCACGTTTGTAGCCCTGGCGGGGTTTTGCGCGGTAATAAGTGTTGCCGAACGCATCTTGGCCGACTGTCTGTCCGCCCTTGCTCCAGGTGAAGAAAGAAATATGTGCGGGCGATAAAACCCCTAAAAATTTCAGTAGTCCCATTTTTTAGGTTATCTCTGTGCTTGTTATCAGCGGCCAGTATGGCATATTAGCCCTCTAATGCAAGAGAGGAAAATGCGATGAATATTGCCGAAAAATTAGAGAAAAGTGGATTTGAATTACCGAATGCGGCGGCGCCAGCGGCCAATTATGTGCCTTATGTGATTAGTGGGAAAATTAGTGTTATGTCCGGGCTGATCGCGGTTAGGAGAGGGAAGACGATTCGGCAGGGG
>CAYGNI010000055.1:0-11005 GCA_964351195.1 uncultured Micavibrio sp. | reverse complement strand
TGTTAATGCCGCGCCGCGCCCGCTGTCGCCCGGCCAGCCAATGCATCAGGGCCGTGTTGGTGATGATTTGAGCGTGGAAGACGGCGTGGAAGCGGCGAAGGCGTGTGCGCTTAATATTCTGGGGCAGGCCAATGCCGCAGTTGACGGGGATTGGTCGAAGATTAAGCGGCTTGTTAAGCTGGGCGGGTTTGTGAATTGCACCCCCGATTTTACCGCGCATCCTCAGGTTATTAATGGCGCGTCCGATTTGATGGTCGCGGTTTTGGGCGATGCAGGCAAGCATGCGCGTTTTGCCGTAGGAGCCCCGTGTTTACCGCTTGGTGTGGCGGTCGAGATCGAGGCGGTGTTTGAGTTAGCTTAGAGGCCATAAAAAAGCCTGTGCAATGCCTGAAAGTACATCGAGTACTTATCATTGGCCAGGCTCGTCTATTTCAAGGTTTTATCTAAAAAAAAGCCTTGCAAAATTTGCAAGGCTTTTTAATTGGCTCATATTAATCAGATAACAGTCAAATTAGTTTTTACGCGGCAATTTCATACTTTCTGAAAGCGCGTTTTCTTCTGAATTCCCTGTGCTTACTGCTGGCTCTTGGTCGCCTGCAGCAGGTTCAATTTCAGAGGGTGATATAGTTTTGTTTGTAATGGGGGATGATGTCTCTTCTTGTGTATCTTGCTGGAATACAACGCGACCCTGCTTTTTCGCAGAGTATGAAACTTTAGGCGCGTCAGCCAGAACTGCTGTTGGGAGAACCATAAAAGCCGCTACTGTGGCTAAAGCAATCAGTTTTGTTTTTAACATTTTTAAACCTCAAATAGTAATAAGTTGAAAATCGTACTCAATAAACCGCAGATCTCACTGAATTGCAAGAAAAATATTATAGAAAATATAAAGACCTGGCTTTTTACTCGGCAGCTTTTGGAATGTCCTCATACTCTGCTTCATTGGAGTTATCGGCTCTAATCTGTGCCAGAAAGTCACTTACGGCTGTACTTATACTGCTTGATAAAACGCCAATATCATCCGCAGATGCTTTGAGCATTTGTGAGGCTTGACCCGTTTCACTTGCTGCAACCTGAACACTGCTAATTTCACTCGCGACTTGCTTAGCCGCTTGTGAAACCTCTTCGATATTGCGTGAAATCTCTGCTATCACAGCATTTTGCTCTTCAACGGCACTGGCTGTGCTGGCGGATGCTTGGTCAATTTCAGAAATGTTATTGATGATTTCTTGCATCGCTTGCACAGCGCCTTGGGTGGCACCTTGAATTTCAGTGATACGTGTTTCAATTTCTTCTGTCTTTTGACCTGTCTCACTGGCGAGCTTTTTAACTTCGTCTGCAACCACGGCAAAGCCCTTACCTGCCTCACCTGCTCTTGCAGCTTCAATTGTAGCGTTCAGTGCAAGCAGGTTTGTTTGTTCAGCAATATCTTTAATCGCTGTCACAACCTCGCCTATGTTCTCTACGAGCTCATTAAGATCATTAACTTTCTGGCTCGTATTATTGGCACTAGATGTTGCCATGTTGGATTTTGACGCGACGCTCGATACTTGTTTGGAAATTTCCTGAGCGCTCGATGTCATTTCTTCAGTTGCAGCAGCTACTGTAGAAACATTTGCGCTTGTTTCTTCTGCTGCGGAGGCCACTGACTGGCTGGAGCCTTGTGTTTGTTGCGCTGTAGATTCCATAGTCATGGAAGCGTCCTGCAATCTGTTTGCTGCTTCGGCGAGGTTTCTGATTGTTCCGCCAACTTGTTCATCAAACTGGTTGGCCATTTTATTCATCAGTTCTGTTTTCTCAACTGCGGCGCGTTTCTCAGCCGCGGTTTGTTCCTCTCTTAAACGCTGCGCTTCCAAACCGTTTTCTTTAAACACCTGAACTGAAGCGGCCATTTTTCCAATCTCGTCTTTACGTTCTGTGCCTGGAATTTCTACGGCAAAGTTGTCTTGAGCAAGCTCATTCATTGCATCAGACATTTGTGAAATTGGTCTGGAAATTTTTCTCGATGCGAACAAAGCGATGAGTGTCACGAAGGCAATTGCGCCCAAGGTCGCAAGAAGTATGTATAGTTCCATTTTACGAATGGGTTTGAGTACTTCGGCCTCATCAATTTCCGCAAGTACAGCCCAGCGCGTTCCTGCAAAATCAATTGGGCCATATGCAGAAAATACTGGAACACCACGATAATCCTCAACAATCTGCACGCCATCTTCACCGTTCATTGCGGCTTCGATCGTTTTTGCAGGAACTTTTGTTTTCAAAATCGTTGATTCCTCAGAGAAACGTGAATCGCTGCGCATAAGTTGGTCTGCACCTACTATGTATGTTTCACCTGTTTCACCCAGCCCGGCTGAAACCTGCATTACATTATTAATTCTTGCGATTGGCATTTGGAAAGTCAGAACGCCAACGACCTTTCCTTCATCATCCAAAATAGCTTCAGAAATAAAGCTTGCAGGAACGTCATGGCTTGGAGCATAGGGTTTAAAATCGAAAAAATGCTGTTGCGAAGGGTCGCTTAAAGCAGCACGGAAAGCATTTCCCAGATCCGTATCTTTCCATTCACCGGTGTTCAAGTTTGTTGCGTAGTCCAGCTCCTTGAAAACCGTGTAGACAAGGTTGCCTTTTGTGTCAAATAGGAAAATATCGTAATAATCTCTCTGGCGCAGAAAGTGTCTGAACCATGGATGATATTTTGCATGTAAACGACTGTAGTCTGTGCCGTCAGTTGCGAAATCCAGCTCTTCTTTTGATCCGGTTGGATTTGGGTTTTCTTCAATATATTTTGCTTGAAGATATTGCGTTTTATCGCCTTCAGGGATGAGATACCAGGCATTTTGAAAATCGATGAGAGCCTGACGAACATAATCATTTCTGGATAATGATGACAAATCTTGCTCAATCGATTCCAGGTAGTTTGAGAGGGCGCTGATACGGGATGCTTTTAGCGCTAACAGCTTGTCTTCTTGGGCGCCGATGAGCGCTTTGCTTTCCATTAAGGCTGCGATAGAGCCCGTTATAGTTGCAGTAAGAATTGCTAAACCAACGATTAACATTGGAAGTTTTTGAGAAATTTTTAAGTTTGTACTATTCATCCTGAACAGACCTCCCTGAAGTTGATATCTAAAAACTCAGTTACTCAGCCCACTTAATATCTCTTAAATTATGAGGTAATTAAGTTTTAATAGTACAGTGAAATTACAAATATTTTCTTAAAAACTTTTTGAGACTCCGAAAATAATTCTTTCTTCGCAGCCATCGGCACATTCACCAGGTTCATCAAGGTCTGTATCCACATATTGGAGCGACAGATCAAAACCAGCAAAGCTGTAGCCCAAACCGACAGACCAATCTGTGTAGTCATCTTCGCCAATTCCGAAGGACGCTCCATCATCAATGACCTGATGCCCTACGTGACCAGAGAGTGTAAAGTCTTTGGGCAGCGGAACATCGGCGTTCACAGCATAATATTGTGCATCTCCGCTATCCGCGAAGTATTCAGGCGAATAGTTAAACGAGGCTGAAGCGGAGAAGAGATCAAAATCATATCCTACCGCAACAGAACCTTCGACGAAATCATAATCCAGAGAGCTGTCGGCCCCGGGGTAAGCATAGTAGATAACGCCAATATCATAGTTGATGTTATTTATAGAGCCGCTGTAACCACCATATAGGTCAACTTCCGCCTGTGCTTCGTCACCATCATTAAAATCAACGCTGGAGCCCCATACACCCGCATAAAGGCCACTGTCATGCGCAGCATCAAAACCGCCTTGAAGCGCAATATTTTCATCTGATTGGGAGATCCCTCTAAAGGCATATTGAGACACAAACCCCACATTAGCAGAAACATCTAGGCCTAAACTGGCTGGATCAGCGTTTGCGGACAGTGGTGCAATAATCAACGCAGAGAATGCTATGCTACTTAGCAGGCTTGTTTTTTTCATGTTAAATCTCCAGATATAAGTCATTAATTGTGTTGGAACATTAACATACGCGAATGCGAAAGGCTTGGGCCATTTTTTCGGTTATCCACCAGTTTTATACTTATTTGCACACTAAGGTAGTCGCGAGCGGCGGGCTATTCTTTGAAATCGGATTTTAAAACTTAGTTACAAAAAAAAGCCCCTTCAATGGGGCTATTTATGTAAATGGAGCGAGTGAAGGGATTCGAACCCTCGACTTCAACCTTGGCAAGGTTGCGCTCTACCCCTGAGCTACACTCGCGCCGCATTATGCGTTTGGAGATTTATAGAGAATTCCGAAAAGATTTCAAGAGAAAAACGACGTTGGCGTGGATTGTTTAGTAAATCTCGCCGACTTTGACCAGAGGCACCTTATATCCGATGGGTTCATGGTCGGGGAAAAGCGAGTAGATGATGACGTTCGGGCTTTTTTCGACCGGAGGAGCCATGTCTGTCGGCACTTCGTAGTGCATAAGCTCGCTGTCCTGTTCCTTGTTGTTATAAACAATCATAAAGAGGCGTTGTTCATTATAGTATTCCACGCGCTTTACAAGGTATGGAAACGGTTCGCTGCCCACCAAGATTATTCCACCATCATTTAAAACCATAAGCTCAATATTCATATCTAAACGTCCATTTTGTAATCTGGCCCCGGCGTTGCTGCAGGTATATCAAGATTGAAAGCCGCTTTAGCGTCATCAGATATTTTCGGCAAAACGGCTGGGTCGGGTAAAGCATATTTAAATTCAGATGCAACTGGGAATTCATGCATTTCTTTGTATCCGCAATGTGCGTCGTATGCTCCTGCCGGTGCCAAACCAAGCACCTCGGGCGGAGGGGGAGCAGCAACACGTGCGGCCATTGTTGGATTATCTACGCAGGCATAATTTGGCTCAGCAGCGATTGCTGCTTGAAGCTCCTCAGGAGTCGTGATTTTGACGTCACCAAATGCCATTGAATTTTGCCCTCATACACACTGTTTTTCCCATTATGATACGCCTCAAATCTTAACAATTTGTTAGCATTACGAAAAACAAATATGGGGTATAGAGCTGGAGAAAGCCTTGATTTATGCGTAAAGCGGCGTATATATGAGGCATGTTTTTCGGATCGAAATCGCAACCAGATGCGCAGAATCCTGCGCCGGGACCTGTCAGCGCGGCGAATGACGCGCAAGGCGGGAGTGCTATTTTTGAGGTGAGCGCGGCTGATTTTGAGGACAAGGTCCTGAAAGCATCCATGCAAACCCCTGTTATTGTTGATTTTTGGGCGCCGTGGTGCGGGCCTTGCAAACAGCTTATGCCGCTTTTGGATAAAGCGGTGATGGCGGCGGGGGGCGAAGTTTTACTGGCCAAGGTTAATCTGGATGAAAATCCGGAGCTGGCGCAGGCCTTGCGGGTGCAATCGGTTCCCACTGTGTTTGCGTTTTTCGGCGGGCGGCCTGTAGATGCGTTTCAAGGCGTCGTCCCCGAAAGCCAAATTAAAGCTTTTATCGACAATATAATTCAGGCAGCGCGGCAAAACCGCCCCGATGCGATTGATATTCCAGAAGCCCTGAAAACCGCGGCGGAAGTGCTGGCGGCGGGGGATGCGCAAAGCGCGAATGCGATCTATGCGCAGATTTTGCAGCAAGATGAGAAGCATGTCGGGGCCTATGTGGGTCTTATTCGCACGTTTATTGCGGCGGGTCATGTTGATCAGGCGGCGCAGCTGGTGGAGCACGCACCCGAGGAAATTGCTAAAGCGCCGGGATTTTCGGAAGCGAAGACGGCTTTGGAATTGTCGCAGGCGGCGCCCGCGGGGAACTTAGGTGAGCTTGAAGCGACAGCCAGAGCCAAGCCAGAGGATCATGAAGCGCAAATTGCGCTTGCCGAGGCGCAGGTTGCGTCAGGTCAGAACGCCGAAGCGATTGAGACGCTTTTGGGCTCCATTACGCTGGACCGCGAATGGAACGAGCAGGCGGCGCGCAAAACGTTACTTAAATTCTTTGAAGCGATCGGGCATGCAGACCCGATTACGGTTCAGGGACGCAAGAAACTCTCGAGTTTGCTCTTCTCTTAAGGTCAAAATGCACTAGTTTCATATAGATCATGGATACAAACCCGTTTGCACCGAAGTTGGAGTCTTTGCCGGAACGTTTGCCGATTTTTCCGCTTCCGGGGGTTTTGCTTTTGCCGCATGGGCAGCTTCCTTTGAATATCTTTGAGCCGCGTTATGTGGGGATGGTGAATGATGCTCTGACATCGCACCGTATGATTGGGATGGTTCAGACGCGTCAGGATGACAGCCTTTATCAAACCGGATGCGCGGGGAAAATTACAGAGTTTGCAGAGCTTTCAGATGGGCGTTATGCGATTAATCTTTCAGGGGTTTTCCGGTTCAGGATTGTTAGGGAAATTGAAAGTGATCGGCCCTACCGGCTTGTGCAGCCCGATTGGAGCGAATTTGAGCACGATGCGCAGACACCAAAATGTCTGGGGGTTTGCCGGGATACTTTGCTTGAGCATCTTTGCCGGTATTTTAAAATGCACGGCATGTCGTGTAATTTTGATAAGTTCGAACAGATTGAAGACAGCAAGCTGATTACGACGCTGGCGATGGTGTGTCCGTTCAATGCGGCAGAGAAGCAGGCTTTGCTGGAAGAGATTTGCCATGTCGAACGGTCCAAAACCTTTATGGCGATGCTGGAGATGGCAGCGCGGGCTGGCCTGCAGAGCAATGATAGCCCCAACAAGCATCATTGATTTTTTGTCCTATTGTGAGTACAAGTAGGCTCATGAGCACCGATATTGATCCCAAATTGCTGGAAATTCTGGTTTGTCCCCTGACCAAAAGCCAACTTAAATACGATAAAGAGGCGCAGGAGCTTATTTCTGTTCAAGCCAAGCTTGCCTACCCTATTCGCGACGGCATCCCCATTATGCTCGTGGATGAGGCTCGCGATCTTAAATAAAGCTTGCAATTCTGCCGCAAAATACGGTTATATAGCACTATGACAAAGAGACGCACCGATATTCTAGCCCTGCTTCTCCTCCTTATTAACCCTTAGGCGGTTATGAGGCGCTTTGACGTGCCTACGCTTTAAGGGACATTCACAAAAATCCAAACATTGACGAAACACAGAGCCTTTGGTTTAAAGGCGTATTAATAAGGAATTGAAAAATGTCATCAGCATTTGAAAAAGTAAAAGCGGACCCGAGCAGGGTTATTATATTCGACACAACATTGCGCGACGGGGAGCAATCGCCGGGCTGTTCTATGACCAAGGAAGAGAAGCTGAAAATGGCGGCTCTGTTGGACGAGATGGGCGTGGACATCATTGAGGCGGGGTTCCCGATTGCTTCGCAGGGGGATTTTGAATCCGTGCATGCGATTGCGCAGATTGTGAAAAATGCCACTGTTTGCGGGCTGTCGCGCGCCAAAAAATCCGATATCGAAGCCTCGGGCGAGGCGATAAAACCCGCACTCAAAGGGTCAAATGGCGGCGCGCGTATCCATACGTTTATCTCCACCAGCCCTTTGCACATGAAATACAAATTGCAGATGCCGCCCGAAGAGGTTTTGAACGCGGTAACCGAAAGCGTCACTACCGCGCGCAATTTTACCGATGATGTGGAATGGTCGGCCGAGGACGGCAGCCGCACCGAGGATGATTTCCTGTGTCAATGCGTGGAGGCCGCGATCAAGGCGGGTGCAACGACGATTAATATTCCCGACACGGTCGGATATGCGGTGCCCGATGAAATGGCAGCGAAGATTGCGATGTTGATTGAACGCGTGCCGAATATCGATCAGGCGATTTTGTCGATGCATTGCCACAATGATCTGGGGTTGGCGGTTGCGAATTCTCTGGCCGGGGTTCAGGCCGGGGCGCGGCAGATTGAATGTACGATTAACGGCATTGGCGAGCGCGCAGGGAATGCGGCGCTGGAAGAGATTGTTATGGCACTGCGCACGCGCGCGGATGTTATTCCGTTCACCAATGACATCGATACGACCAAGATCACCAAAACGTCGCGGACTTTGTCGGCGATTACCAGCTTTAGCGTGCAGCCGAACAAAGCGATTGTCGGGGCGAATGCATTTGCGCATGCCAGCGGTATTCACCAGGACGGGATGCTGAAAAATGCGCAGACATACGAAATCATGACACCGGAAAGCGTGGGATTGACCGAGTCCAAATTGGTGATGGCCAAGCATTCAGGCCGCGCGGCTTTCAAAAACAAGCTGGCAGAGATGGGCTATGAGCTGGGCGAGAATGCGTTTCAGGATGCGTTTGTGCGATTCAAGGCTTTGGCCGATAAGAAGAAAGATATCTTCGAAGAGGATTTGGCGGCGTTGGTTGAAGACGAAATGGTCAGCGGGAATGAGCGCTTTAAGTTTGTGTCTTTGCAGGTGCAGGCCGGGTCAAAAGGCCCACAGGTCGCGGAGCTGTGTATCAAGGTTGACGGTGAGGAGCAATGCGCCAAGGCCGAGGGTAATGGGCCGGTGGATGCGATTTTCAAGGCGATCCGCGAGATCTTCCCGCACCCGGATGCAAAATTGGAATTGTATCAGGTGCATGCAGTTACAGGCGGCACGGATGCGCAAGCCGAAGTTAGCGTGCGTTTAAAGGAAAACGGCAAGACCGTGACGGCGGCCGGGGCGGATGCGGATACGTTGGTGGCTTCGGCGCGCGCGTATTTGCATGCGCTGAACAAGCTGATCGTGAAGCGGCAGTACGTGAACCCGCAGGGTGTTTAAAGCTTCACTTTGATGCTTTCAAATACATCTTCGAACATGGGCGTCGTCAGGCGCCCTGTTTGCGTGTTATAGCGCGAGCAGTGGTAGGAATCGATCAGCGTGATGTTGTCAGTGATCTGATGCGCGGCGTTATGGGCGAATTTGTAGGCGGAAAGCTTTGCCCCGAAATGTTTGAGCACCGCGTTGTGCGAGATAAGGCCGAGGCTGAGGATGACTTTGAGGTTAGACATGGCCTCGATTTCATCCTTCAGATAGGTGGTCATGCAGGTTTTGGCTTCGTCCGTGGTGGGCTTGTTTTCCGGCGGGACGCATTTGACCGCGTTGGTGATGCGGCAATTCACCAGTTCCAGCCCGTCATCAGGGCGGGCGAGATATTGCCCTTTGGCGAAGCCGAATTTAAGCAGAGTGCCATAGAGCAGATCGCCGGCATAATCGCCGGTAAAGGGGCGGCCAGAGAAATTGGCCCCTTTCAGGCCCGGCGCCAGGCCAACGATAAGGAGCCGGGCCTCCATGGGGCCGAAGCCGGGCACGGGGGCGTTGAATTTATCGGGGAATTTCTCACGGTTTGAGAGAATAAAGCCGCGCAGCCGCGGGCACAGGGCGCAATCTGGCTCTGGTGTGTATTTCGGGTCTGTATTCTCAGGTTTATTACGGGCTTGCACTTTCATAATGAAGTCGTTATAAAACAGCTCTCAAGATTAAAAAAGGACAAAAAGATGGCCCGCGTAACCGTTGAAGATTGTATTGAAAGAATTGAAAACCGCTTTGAGCTTGTGATGATTGCTGCTCAGCGTGCCCGTAAGATTGGGTCTGGCGCCGCTCTCACCATTGATCGCGACAACGACAAGAATCCTGTTGTTGCTTTGCGCGAGATCGCGGATGAAACCGTGGACAAGGCGGAATTGAAGGAAGACCTTACCCGTTCTCACCAGCGCATGGTTGCGTATGAGGAAGAAGACGAATCTATCGACCTTATGGATGGTGAAGAAGAGTGGAGCACAATTGCCGGTCAGCAAGCGGCTGCGGAAGGCATGTACACAGACGAAGACATCAATGATGATGACGACGGTGATGAAGGTGATGACGAGCCTTCACTGGAAGATCTGGCCGGTGCGAAAGCCGAATAAGCCGTAACGTCATAGCGTTTTTGAAAGCCGGGGCCTGAACCCGGCTTTTTTATGCTTTTTTGAGAAATTTCGTGATATTCTTAACTTTTTAAAATTATAAGGTCCTTTATACTGCATTCATGCCTAATACGCCCCCATTGATAGAGCAGGTTAAGAGCTACAACCCCGATGTTGATATTGGCGTTGTGGAAGGTGCGATTGCGTATGCTAAAGAGAAGCATGAAGGACAGACGCGTGCCTCGGGCGAGCCGTATTACACGCACCCGGTTGAGGTTGCGGGTATTTTAGCGGATATGAAGATGGACATGGGGTCTATTTTGACCGCTATTCTTCACGACACGATAGAAGATACAGATGCGACGTTTGAGGATATTAAATCCAAATTTGGCGAGGAAGTTGCCGAGCTGGTCGATGGTGTTTCGAAGCTGACGCGGATTGAAAGTAAAACCGTTGAAGGCAAGCAGGCGGAGAATTTCAGGAAGCTATTGCTGGCAATGTCGGAAGATATCCGGGTTTTGCTGGTGAAGCTGGCGGACCGTTTGCACAATATGCGCACGATTGACGGCATCAAAAAGGAAGAAAAACGCCGGCGCATTGCGCTCGAGACTTTAGAGATTTATGCGCCGCTGGCTGAGCGCGTGGGCGTGCATAAGATTAAGAGCGAGCTGGAGGATCTTGCGTTTTCGGTTTTGAACCCCGAGGCACGCGAGAGCATTGCCAACCGTCTGTCCTTCCTGCGTAAGGAAGGGACCAATGTAGTCGATAATATTATTGGCGAGTTGGAAAAGCTTTTTAGTGATGCGGGCATTGAAGCGGATATTTCGGGCCGTGAGAAAACAGGGTATTCCATCTGGAAGAAGATGCAACGTAAGAATGTGGCGTTTGAGCAGCTTTCCGACATTATGGCGTTTCGGATTGTGGTCGAAAATGTTGAGCAATGCTATATGGTGCTGGGGCTCATCCATAGCCGGTATCATTCCATTCCAGGGCGGTTTAAGGATTATATTTCTACGCCAAAGCCGAACGGATATCGATCCATTCACACGACCGTGATGGGGCCGCAGCGCCAGCGCATTGAAATTCAAATCCGCACCGGGGAGATGCATTACCAAGCGGATATGGGGGTTGCGGCGCATTGGGCTTATAAAGGTGGGGAGCTGCCGACGCTTAAGG
>CAYGNI010000054.1:0-12526 GCA_964351195.1 uncultured Micavibrio sp. | reverse complement strand
TAATATAGGTGATCCCGCCCCGAATTTAACCCACCCCACTGACGGAAACGGGCAAATAACGCTCTCATCCATAAAAGGACAAAAACTCGTACTCTATTTCTACCCCAAAGACAACACACCAGGCTGCACTACGGAAAGCTGCAATTTCAATGATGCTCTTCCCAGTTTCGAAAAACTTGATACACAGATTATCGGCATTTCAAAATGCAGCGTGACAAAACACGATAACTTCAAAAAGAAATACGGATTTCAATTCCCGCTGGCTTCGGATGAAAACTCCGACACCTGCGAGCGCTATGACGTGTGGAAAGAAAAATCCATGTACGGCAAAACATTTATGGGCATCGAACGCTCAACCTTTCTCATCGATGAAAACGGAAAAATCGCTGCGATCTGGCGAAAGGTCAAAGTCCCCGGCCATGTTGAAGACGTCAAAGGCGCAATTGAAGGCCTCGCAAAAGCCGCCTAGCTACAGTGCTCAAAGATATTTTCTGTCTGGCGAGGCACGAGGAACCGCAGCGTATAAAAATACGTAAGTGACGAGTAACAAAGCCAGACAGAAAAGAGCGAAGAGCAATAAAAAAGTCCTTCCCAAAATAAATTGAGAAGGACTTTCCTTACGCAGTAAGCTTTCTTTTAGGCGGAGACTTTTTCTCTAACGTCTTCTAACTGAACTTCACGTCCCGCACCCGCTTTGTTCAAGTGGTCATGAACGTGGTCGATCATCAAATCGGAATACCCATGGAAGAAATGGTTCGCACCATCCATCACACGGTAATCAAGGCTGATCCCTTTTTGCAGCTGAATCTTATCAACAAAATCCGCAACCGACGGCTCATCCACGACATCATCTTTTGATCCTTGCAAAACAAGGCCGGAGGTCGGGCACGGCGCCAGGAAACTAAAATCATAAATATTGGCCGGTGGGGCAATCGAAATAAAACCTTGGATCTCTGGACGGCGCATCAAAAGCTGCATCCCAATCCACGCTCCAAATGAAAACCCGCCAACCCATACATACGGGGCATTCGGGTTAATTTCCTGCATCCAATCCAAAGCAGACGCGGCATCACTAAGCTCACCTTCTCCGCGATCGAATATGCCTTGTGAACGACCAACACCGCGGAAGTTAAACCGCAAACATGAAAAACCACGCGCAGCAAACGCCTGAAACATATTATAAGTGATCTTATTGTTCATAGTCCCGCCTTGCTCAGGGCTGGGATGTAAAATCAACGCGAGCGGGGCATTTCTGACTTTGGAGTGAGAGTAGCGACCTTCAAGACGGCCTTCTGGGCCATTGAAAATGACTTCGGGCATTAAATCCTCTTTTCATCTTTTATTTTTTACGAGGCGAAAAGAACCTGATGATTAAAGATCCTGCGATTCTTCTCTGGTACCATAATTAACCGCAGTTTATAGAGAACACATTAAAGAAAGTCCATAAAATTCTGCTAAGTCATTGATTTACCTGTGGACACATCGCATTTGATTTGCATATACACAGCAGAATCATACAAAATTCTTAAATCCTCCCTTTAAATTTTCGCCTGCGGAACTATCTATCTCACACATGCGTAAGGTATGAGAGGTAAAGTGTAAGGTAAAAAAACATGCAACAAACTGTAAAACTCACAACCAGAGGCCGCTATGCCGTCATGGCAATGGTCGAATTAGCAAAAAGCGATATGGCTGCGCCTGTTCCGCTTTCTGGTATTGCACAAAATAACGACATTTCCCTATCGTATTTGGAGCAACTTATAGCTGGCCTGCGCCGTCATGGCCTTGTCAAAAGTTATCGCGGCCCCGGTGGTGGTTATGTTCTCGCCAAAGAAGCAAAAGACATTCTCGTCTCTGAAATTCTCATCGCTGCCGAAGACAGCACACCAGCCAAACGTTCCGAAAAGAGCGGCACAGAGCGCGATGGGAAATGCAGCACAACTGATACGTTGTGGAGCAACATAGGCGCACTTCTGCACACCGCTCTGAAAAAAATGTCCCTCGAAGACGTTTTGAAGCAGGAAAAACCTGTCTTTTAAGCCATTTATTGAAATTATACGCATAATTCGCGTATAGTGCGCGCCATGAAGCCCGTGTATTTGGATTATAACGCCACAGCGCCCATCCGCCCCGAAGTCATTGAAATTATGACCACGGTGCTGCAGCGCGCGCATAATGCGTCCTCCATCCACAGCTTCGGTCGTAACGCGCGAAAATATGTCGAAGACGCGCGCGACGAGATCGCAAAGCTCACCGGCACCCCGTGTGCGCAAATCATATTCAATTCCGGCGCCACCGAAGGCAACAACACGGTCCTGCAACATTTCGCACGCGCCTACCCGGACGAACAAATTCTCGTATCCGCCATCGAGCACCCTTCAGTCCTCGAAGCCGTACCCAAAGCGCCGCGCATCCCGGTCACCAAAGACGGCATCGTGGATTTGAACGCGCTTGAAACATTATTAAAAGCCAAAAAGACATCCCTTGTTTCCGTCATGCTGGTCAATAATGAAACAGGCGTGATCCAACCGATCAAAGACATTTCCGCGCTCGTTCATAAACACAGCGCGCTTCTTCATTGCGACGGCGTGCAAGCCGCAGGGCGCATAGAAATTAACATCGCCAAGATGAGCATCGATTTCCTCACCCTCTCGGCACACAAACTCGGCGGCCCGCAAGGCGTCGGCGCATTGTGTTTAGGGTTATGCGGCATCACCCCAGTTCTGCTTCACGGCGGCGGACAGGAAAAATCAGCAAGAGCAGGCACCGAAAACGTCGCAGGGATAGCAGGTTTCGGCCAAGCCGCCGCCCTCGCCCACGAAAACCTGAACCATTACCAAACCCATTGCACAGAAACACTCTCCCCCCTAGAGATTGAATTATGTAGAATAAATAACCTGACAATATGGGGAAAGGACGCCGATAGAACACCCAATACCTGCCTTTTCACCATCCCCGGCATCCCGTCCGAAACCCTGCTGATGGCGCTCGACCTCGAAGGCATCGCTGTGTCCAACGGCTCCGCCTGCTCCAGCGGGCGCGTAGAGCCCTCCCATGTTCTCAAAGCCATGGGCGCCAGTAACGACGAAGCCTCTTCCGCAATCCGCGTTTCCATCGGCTGGGACACAAAACCCGAAGACATCAAAGCCTTCATCGCGGCATTCACAAAAATCCATGCTCGTATCGCCGCAGCCTGAAAACCTTGCAAAAACACCCCAAAATCCTATATAAAGCGCCATATGAACAGCTTAGGCATCAACAAAGAACCAAAAGATACCCGCGTCGTTGTGGCCATGTCGGGCGGCGTGGATTCATCTGTCGCCGCGGCGCTGCTCCATGAGCAAGGCTATGACGTCGTCGGCGTCACACTGCAGCTCTATGATATGGGCGACAGCACCCCCGCGTCCAAAACATGCTGTGCCGGACAAGACATATACGACGCCAAACGCGTCGCCGAAAAATGCGGCTTCCCGCATTATGTGCTGAATTACGAAAGCAATTTCCGCCAATCCGTAATCGACGATTTCGCCGATAGCTATATCAAGGGGCAAACGCCCATCCCTTGCGTGCGCTGCAATCAAACCGTCAAATTCCGTGACCTTCTGAAAGTCGCGCATGATCTTGGCGCCGATTGCATGGCGACGGGCCATTACATCAAACGCAGCGTCGATGAAGACGGCATAGCCCAGCTCCACCGCGCCCATGACCACGGTAAGGACCAGAGCTATTTCCTCTTTGCAACCACGCAGGAACAACTCGACTTCCTGCGCTTCCCCCTAGGAGGCCAAAGTAAGGACGAAACCCGCAAGCAAGCGCAGCGCCTTGGCCTACTGACGGCCGATAAACCCGACAGTCAGGACATCTGCTTCGTCCCGCATGGCGATTACACAAAGGTGGTCAAGAAAATCCGCCCCGAAGCCGAAAAACCCGGAAACATCGTTGACCAAAGCGGCAGCGTTCTGGCCCAACATAACGGCATCATCCACTACACAATTGGCCAGCGCAAAGGCATCGGCATCGGCGGCGGCGTATCCGAAAACAACGCGCCCTTTTACGTGATTGAAATCCGCCCCGAAACAAATGAAGTCGTCGTCGGCCCCAAAGAATCCCTCGCCCGCGATCTCATCCATATCGAGGATTGTAATTGGCTCCTCCCCCTTAATGTCATTCCGAGCGCATGCGAGGAATCTCATAAAAATACGGGAGATCCTTCAGCGCAAGCGCTTCAAGATGACATGGATATAATGGTGAAATTCCGCTCCGTCATGAAGCCCATCCCCGCCACGTTAATGGGTGGCGCCAATGGACACGCGCAAATCCGCCTCCATGAGCCGCAATACGGCATCGCCCCCGGCCAAGCCGCCGTGTGCTATACCGGAGACCGCGTCCTCGGCGGCGGCTGGATCACCGGGACACAGAAAGCCGCTTAGGCGGCGACTTCCAACCCTAAATACCTTTCGAGGAAATGTTTAGGTAAATCAACACCCATTATGTAGTTGTCCAGACGATCTTTAAAATGATCAAACACAGGCAAAAACGGCTGCAAAGGCTTGATCACCTCATACATACGCCGGCCAATAACGCGCTCAACAAAGAAAGCCCGTGATACCGCTGGGTTAAAATCCATCTGACCCCCGGCTTCCCGATTTTCATCTGTAAGCTTCTGCGCCGACCATACGGGCGAAATAAGTGATGGAAACGTATCCGCCATCGGCAGAACAATTGCATGTTGTAATCGCTGATCATCAACGCTCGTAATCTCACTGAGCGGCTTCATTTTATCAAGCGCCACCATAAACACCGGCTTTTGCTCATCCGGCCTTGGCCCTTTTAATGCCTGCCAAACCTGTTCTTTGATAGCCTCATGATCAGGCGTTTCCTGAGCATTAAGCGCCTCAACCACCAGCTTCCCATACAATGAACCACCATTGATAGACGTGCTCAGCAACATCAAAAGCATAGTGTCAATATCCTGTGCATCTAAGTTGCATTCCTGCATAATACCCTCAACAACATCGAAAGACCGCTGTTCATGTTCAAAAATATGGTCTTGTTTGTTTGTCGTGCCCGGGTGATCAATATCATGCCCAAACGCCGCGAGAATGCCCAATAAACGCTCTCTCGCAGACATACCCTTCGTCATGAAATGCTCAGAAATTGCGACATGCCCCGAATGCGGCACGTTGTGATATTTATTAGGATCTTGAAAAACCATGCGGTTCACCTGCGCACGCTCAGCAACTTTCAAGACAGCTTCAGCAAGCTTTTCTTCATTTTCATCAAAATCACCGCCATTATCCTTGCGAATATCCACAATCATGGCCTCCGCAATCTTGGGTAATGGCGGCGGGTTTTCTTCCCAGCCTGTAACAAAATGTTCATGAAACCCGTTAACGAAGTCACACATATCATCGTGCTTATCCGGGTGGCCCTGAAAAAACAACGAAGGCCCCTGCTCTGAAGAAACAAAATCAGAGCTGGAAGAACCCAAAGCAGCAACTCTAAACGCATTCATACGCAACTCAACCTCATAAATTTTACATATAAATATACTCTTTAGATTAGGTTGTCAAGAAACACCATGAACAAACACATATTGACAAAGATAGGGTATTCAGGCGATAAAACCACCACCATAAGATGGCGGAGTAGCTCAGCCGGTTAGAGCGACGGAATCATAATCCGCAGGTCGGGGGTTCAAGTCCCTCCTCCGCTACCATTTTTTCCATCCCTGTCATAACAAGATACGTCAAAACACTGCCTACGGATCACATTTCGGGCATTATTGCGGCTCTTGTGAAACATCCAGCTCTTGAACCACCATATCCATGATCATCCCCACGGCTGTGACACTGGGGTGGTTGCTATCCGCATAATAAACCTCATCGAGCGTATGCGTCGCGCAGCGGCCCTCGTATTCCGTATTACACAGAAACCGATCAGGATAAACCCGCACAACGCGATCACTCGATAGCGCGTCATACACCGCCCGCGTGCTTTGCGTACGCTCTTCAAACGCCGCATAATCCACCGTAATCGGGTTATCTTTAAGCCACTGCTTGACTACGATCGGGTTCCTGCCGCCCTCAACCATAATTTTTTTCGGCACATTAAAGCCCACTTCGGGATAAGGGTAAATAAGCACCATACGGTTACCACGCCCCAAAATTGCACCATATGTTTCATCAAAATCACGCGCGATAGACGGGACGTCAGGCGGCTCCAACCGGCCGCCATATGCCTGCCGTGTCCCGTTTTCAAAAAACTCACCCTCCAGATACATTGGCGTTCTTAAAAAGATCACGATTGTCGCGTTCTCCAAGCCCTTTAAAATTGTCATGCGCTTATCGTTATAGGCTTTGCACTTACCCACCCTGTCGATCATGGTAACATTTTCAAATGGCAGGAAACAGCCAGGATGTAGCAACACCTGAATATGATGATCGGCGCTGTAACGCTCTATAAACGCAGGCGCCAGAGCAGCCAGATGACTATCCCCCAGCAAAATTATCTCCGGCGCGCCGTTCCGGCCAAAGGTGCAGAAATTCTCTATGCGATCAAAACATTTCTCACCACCTTGCTGAAGCTCTTCCCATGGCTTTGCTTGAATATCCGCAGTGATAAAACCGGCAATCCTGCCCTCATAACCATTGCTGCGAAGAACCATCCCCTGCATCAACGCAATCAAGACAAACGCGATAACAATAACCGGATAGAAAATCCGGCCGGACAGTTTTTTGCGAAACGGCTTCTCAATCGCAAAATACGACACAACCGAAAGCACAAATGTCGCAGCAATCCAGATAAGCTTATCCCACCATTCTGGCTCGCTATCGCTGATGCGCGCAAAAGCAAAAAGCGGATAATGCCAGAGATAAGCGGAATAGCTGATCAGCCCTATACCGACCAAAACCTTGGAGGAAAGAACGTCTCCCACCACATCGCCGCGCGACGCAAAAGCAATAATAAGCATAGTTCCAATAACCGGAATAAGCGTCATATACCCCGGATGGATAATGCTATCGTCAAACTTGAGAAACGCATACCCGACCAAAGCCACCCCAAGCACAGAAAGACCTTCCGCAGCAATTTTATGTTTGATGCGCCCATAGCGAAGCTCCAAAAACGCCAGAACAGCTCCCGCCATCAACTCCCAAAACCGTGTCAGCGGAGAATAAAACCCAAGCTCGGGATTAAAGAAAGACGTCTGATCCGCGTAATACAAACTCCCCAGAAATAAAACGATAAGAAGCGGTAGCAAAAAAGGCTTCAGATAGCGGTAACAAATGATGAGCAGAACCGGAAAAACAATATAAAACTGTTCCTCCACCCCAAGACTCCAGGCGTGTAAAAACGGCTTGAGTAAAGAGCTTTCCGCGCCATATTCAGTCAGCGCATTATAAAAGAAAAAATTCGCACTAAAGAAAACAGCCGATAAAACGCTCTTGCTGTATTCCACAAAATCCGCAGGCATCAAAAAGTGATACGCAAACGGAAAGCTCACCAGCATCACGGTAAACAATATCGGTACAATGCGCCGCACACGCCGGTTATAAAAATTGATAAAGCTAAAACGCCCTGTTTCCTGTCGCTCTGCAAGGATCAGGCGCGTAATCAGATACCCGCTAATCACGAAAAACACATCAACGCCGATATAGCCGCCACTCATAAAAGGCGCATAATCGATAATGAACTGCGCGTGATAAATGATGACCACTAAAACCGCCACAGCACGCAAGCCATCAATTTCCGGTCGGTACCCTAAATGTGTTTTGCTCATATCCCCACACCTCACATGTAATATGATAGGCAGGGATCTCTTTTACATCAAGCTATCTTAGCGTGCCGCTTCACTACAAAAAAATGCCCTCTTGCCAAGGGGAATAAGCAAGAGGGCTATGAGTGTGGGGCTCATAAAAACTGTAAATACGCAGTTACTCAGATACGCAAACTCGCTACGTGCCTATTCTTAAGCACAAGCCATAACGCGAAAACTATCCTGGTTCTCTTCACAGATGAGGGACTCGATATCCACCTCTTCCGCTACATCAATCAAAATCCCGTTCGGATCTTCGACAAAATAATGCTTACGCCCGCATAAAACTGTCTGTGGCTCAGACAAAACGCTAAGACCATCAATATAATTCTGCTGATACGCCACTTGCGCGTCTTCAACGGGGTAATTCAAAATCATACCCTGTGTTGAGCGTTTATAAGCCTCCGGCAAAACCTCATGATTACTATCAATCAGCGCCAGATACATATCGTCCCAATCTTCGCGCTTCATGATCACAAATCCATCCATTTCAAACGCTGGCACGAAGGAAAAATGATCCTCATAAAACGCCACGCTCGCTTCAAACTTATCCGTACAAAGTATCGGATATGAAAATTTCGAAAGCATTACTAACCCCTTTCTTTAAGAGCTATAAAACACACCTATAAAAACCAATCCGCTTGTCCTTATCTAACAAAGCCATCACTTTTATGTGGCTTTTACTAACAATTTGTCGGTATATATATAATATATTGACATGGTGTCAGTAAGTCAATATCCTTTTAATAGAAAATAAAAAGAAATCTTATTTTTATACTAAACCATTGAAAAAGAAGAATTTATGAGCAAACGACCCGGATCAAATAAAGAAAATTTAGAAGAAACGCGCAAAAAATTCATAGATATTGCCGCTAGAGAATTCATGCTGAACGGATATTCAGGCGCCTCCACTAGTAGAATTGTAGCAGAGTCAGGCATGGCTCGCGGCTCGCTCTACTATCATTTCGGCGATAAACACGGACTTTTCAGGGCTGTTTACGAAGATCTCATGCACAACGCTAATACACATGTCAGCAAACATGTCGATTCGCAGGACACACACTGGGATGGCCTAATCGCAGGCGCAAAAGCTTTCCTGGATTTATGCCGCGATGAAACCTATCGCAAAGTCACACTCATCGAATCCCAAGCCGCTATGAGCTATAAAGACCGCTTTGCTATCCAAGAACAAACATTGTTGGGAAAGCTGCGCACGCTCTTGCCCGGCCTATTAAAGGACAGCCAGTTCCCCGGCCATAACGAAGAAACATTGGGTATCTTTATCTACGGAATACTATCCGAAATCGGCAGAACCTTTGACATTATGCCCGATTTAGACAAAGCCCACGCCGCCTTCACGCACGCCTTCGAAGAATCGCTAGGCGCTATGCGCGGTTCATAAACGCATCCAGCGCCCCGCGCAAAGCCTCCGCCGTGCGGTGCAAAGCCGCATTCCAGTCCTTATCCGCGTTATCATCGGCACCATCGGACACATATTTCAGGCATAAAAACGGAATATCCTCCCGCTGACAAATCAGCGCCAGCGCATAAGCCTCCATATCCACGACATCAAACGCACCCGCTCCTTCACTGGCATCAAAATTATCGCCGCTGCCGCAAACCCCGCCGGGCAGCGCCGCAATCCTCTTTCCATGCTCGATGACAATCGGGTCATCCGAAAACGGCGTTTGAAACTTGGCAAACCCCAAAAAGCTGACATCCATATCCCGCTGAATAAACTCCGTAGGATTCACAATCGCGCCGCCCGCATGCTTGCGGCTCCCCGCTGTGCCCATATTGACCACTAGCTCCGGGCGGTTTTCTGCAATCCGTTTGGTCAGCGCATAGGTCGCATTCACTTTGCCAATGCCAGTGTGCAGGACATCGTGGTCGGCAAAAGCCTCCTGGCTTTCTTGCTCCATCGCAAAGACGAGTAAGGGTTTCATGCCATATGCTCCGCGTGCAACCCCTGCACCCTTAGTGAAGGTACAAAGAATAAAAACACCCCGACGGCGAACGTGATAATTGAGACAATTAGATAAAGCTGAGCAATGTTAAGACCCATCGCTAATAAAGCAGTTGCCACCACAGCTGAGGTTAGGATAAACAGCGCATCCATCATATTCGAGCTGGAGATCACGCGGCTTCGCACGCCTTCTTCTGCCCGGTCCTGCACAATCGCCCGCATCGGAATAACATAAAACCCACAAGCGACAGCTTGCAAAAACGTATCAGCAAGCAATCTCACACCGTGAACATTCGATATAAAACTCCTCAAATCGTGCAAACTGTCATCCACGGGCGTAGGATATGCATGCGCGGCAAAATAGATATCAATCCCAAATCCGGCCATAAACAAACACGCAATTGGCACCAACGCTCCATGCACCTTCCCCTTCAAAAAGACGTGATTGAGAAGTCCACCAAGAACAACGCCGAATGAAAATGCGACCATAAAAACGGTCAGCACAATATTATCCGCGCCCAAAACCTGCTTGGTAAAATTCGGGAACTGCGCATGAAAAGTTGTCGCCACAAAATAAAAATACGATACGCCTAGAATTGAAATTAAAACTCCCGCTTTTTGCCGTAAGGCATGCAAAAAAACATCACATGCCTTCTTAAAAATATTAAAGTGAATATGGGTCTCCGGCGCCGGTGCGGGCGCATCAGGAACGCGCAATGCCGCCCAATATCCAATCACCGCCATCACGAGAATAACAACCGAGGCGATCATCTTTCCTGTTTCCATCGGCGCCAAAATCGCACCGATAATCGTGCCGAATAAAATCGCCAGATACGTCCCCGTACTGACCAAAGCATTTGCTCCGATCAACTCCTCACTTTGTAAATGCTGGGGCAAAATTGCAAATTTGCACGGGCTGAAAAACGCCGATTGAGTCCCCAGCGCCAACAGCACGCCAAACGCAAAATAGAGGTTGTTAGTGTGAAGGGCGATGACGGCCGCCAAAGCAATAAGCACCTCCGCCAGCTTAATCCAGCGTATCATCGCCGCCTTATCATATTTATCGCTCAGCGTTCCCGCTAGCGGACAAAACAGGATAAACGGCAGAATAAACAGCCCCGTCGCCACCGCCACCAAAACGCCAGGATCCCAGCCGTTAATATCCCACAGCCCGTAAGCTATCAGCACAACCAGAATGGTTTTGAGCAAATTGTCATTAAACGCCCCCAAAAACTGCACCGTAAAAAGCGGTAAAAACCGCCGCGTTTTCAAAAGAGCAAATTGACTGGCCATATAAAATAATCCTTTTATGATGTTATAACGTATGAACCTGTACGAAACAAAAGAGGGCCTAGATGAAAATCGCCATAATCGGAACCGGTATCACAGGAAACGCAGCCGCATGGCTGCTGAATCAAAAGCATGATATCACGGTGTTCGAACAAGACAAGCGGATCGGCGGCCATTCCAACACAGTAAGCGGGCCAAATCACGCCGATGTTGATACAGGCTTTATTGTCTACAACGAATGGACCTACCCCAACCTCATCGCGCTTTTCAAACATCTAGGCGTAGAGACCACACCCACCGATATGTCCTTCGCCGCCTCGTTAAACAGCGGCGCATACGAATATTCAGGCGACGCGATTTTCGGTCAAACCTCTAATTATTTCAAACCCAGCCATTACAAAATGCTGCTCGATATCGTGCGCTTTTACAAAAATGCGCCGGAGCTATTAGAGCGCAAAATCAACGACATAACCCTGGGCGAATACCTCGCGGCCGAAAACTATTCCAAAAGCTTCATAGACAACCACATCCTGCCCATGGCCGCCGCCATCTGGTCGACAGGCGCAGATGACGTTCGAAACTTCCCCGCCGCCAGCTTCGTGCGCTTTTTCGTCAATCACGGTCTGCTTTTGCTCAAAGACCGTCCGCAATGGCACACCGTCGTTGGCGGATCAAAACGCTATGTGGAAAAACTCACCGCTGATTACAAAGATAAAATCCAAACCGGAAACGCCATCACGGCCATAACCCGCCATGAAAGCCATGTCGAGATCACCGATTCCAAAGGCAACACGCATGAATTCGACCACGTCGTCATCGCCGCACACGCCGATCAGGCCCTCAAGATGCTCAAAGACGCCAACGAGCAGGAAACAAGCGTTCTTGGCGCATTCCCCTATGCCCCCAACACCGCCTATCTGCACACAGACGTGACACTCATGCCGCGCCGTAAAAGCATCTGGTCGAGCTGGAATTACCTCACCACCAATAACGACCAAAGCGTCGCCCTGACCTATTGGATGAACAAGCTCCAACCTTTCCTACCTCAGGATAAAGACCTGTTCGTCAGTCTCAACCCACCGCGCAGACCCCAAGCCGACACAATTTTAAACACAATCGAATACGACCACCCACAATATACGCTGAGCGCCCTCGAAGGCTGGGAGAACATTAAAACCATACAAGGGGTCAACCGCACATGGTTCTGCGGCGCATGGTGCGGATACGGTTTCCACGAAGACGGCCTGTCCGCCGGCCTCGCCGTCGCCGAAAGCCTCGGCGGTGTAAAACGACCATGGGATGTCAGCGACAAATCCCCCGCAGGCGAGAATTGCAGGCCCGCATAATGCCAAAACCTTCACTCTATATCGGCGAAGTCTACCATAAGCGCCACATCCCCTTTGAGCATGACTTCCGCTACCGCGTGTTCACGCTGCTTTTAGATATCGATAACA
>CAYGNI010000053.1:0-12561 GCA_964351195.1 uncultured Micavibrio sp. | reverse complement strand
TACATCAGCTCGCTCGGCTTTTCCTGCATCACCTTTTAGGAAATCTTCAGTATACAATGGCTGGTTCGTAGCGGGATCTACACGATCGGCAAGTACCTTCGCAGCTGTTTGTTCCGCTGGCGTAAGCTCTTCAATCTTAACGCCTCTGTCCTTTGCATATCCTTCCATCGCCGCCGCAACGCGCTTGCCCCGCGCTTCTGCTGCTTTGATATACTCGGCTTGTTTTGTCAGAATTTTATCCAGCGCTGCCTCAATATCTGCAGGTGGAATTTTGTAACTGTCGCCAGGACTGTCATAGGCAGGTTTATAATATCCATACGCAGGGTCCAGGAAGTAAGCCACCAATGCATCTTCAAGTGCAACTTCACCTTTTTCATCTATCAAATCTTCATGGATTAGAACCTTCGCAATCTCCTCTTCGATGCCCAATTCCTCAAGCCCCGCGACGAGTGCATTTTCAACGCCTGTAATGCGGTCTTCCTTAATGATCTCCTGACGCGCATTAGCCCAAGCGGCTGTCAACTCTGTAGTATTTGTGAAAATAAGTCCCTTAATTTCTGCTAGAGCTTTTAAGGCTTTGTCGGTAATGCGCTTCCGGGCATCGTCTTCATCAATAAACTCCGCACCGCTTAAATCAAACAGCGCATCATTGGCATTCTGACGCTCATCGATCAACTTCTCCAAGAACGGACGGATTTTTTCCATCTGATCCGTATTAGCGGGGGTGGTGTCTGTTTTATTGTCAGTGTCATACCCTCTTGCTCCGGAAGAAAGATCAAGAGAGGAAAAGTCACCTGCCGTCATACCCCATGCATAATCATTAAAATCAGTGCCTAAAGGCCAGTCAGCTAGTGATAAAGCTCCATTTGCTAACAAGCCTGTTGTTTCATAAGCGGCTGTGCTGATAGCAAAATCCATTGCGTTCGCTGGGTGATACCAGAGAAAATCTGGAATATAGTCTGACTCAGGGGCTGCTGAAGCTATGCTCCCTACACCGAGAATAGTTCCCAGTTGCAGGCCTCTGCGCCACACCCAGCTACCTTGATCTGCCAAATTAAGTTCTTCAAAATTTGGAACTTGTCTCTGTAATCTTGTTGGAAGATCCAATAAAGACAATCTGTATACAGCATTAAATGTCCTTATGCCATAATAACGGATACGGCCTTGTTCTAGCTCTTCCCGTGTATGCCACACATTTGTATAATTTATACCTTTGTTTCTTGCCGTTGCGGTTTCAGTTTCATTGAGCATCGCGCCCGTCCAGTAATTGAGACCATCAAGCCGCCGTCTCAGAAAACTATGTCCACCTGACTCGCTTCCTTTGTAAAGATATGTAATAAAGTCTTCAGTAAAACTGAACAAACCATTGTTTTTTTTGTATTGCCAATATGCGTTCCAAATCGATAACTGTTGAGCAAGTCTTTCCCGGATATCTCTTCTGGAGAAACCACCACCATCGTAATGCGCAGAAGCAGTTCCAACACGCAATCCCTTCGGGTTATTTACACGATTTGAGGCTATAATTTCATGTTCGCGTCTTAATCTTTGGACATGAGCTTTGAAATGAGCAGGGTCTTTGCCGGCGGCAGCATGTCGGTCAACACCTATTTTTTCATATTCATCTATGAGGCTGTTAAAGTTTGCAACTAAATCTTGAGCACTTGCGCCGGTATTATATTTTGTGCCCGGAGTTTGTCCCATACGCATCATAGCAATTTCAAAAATACTAAGTAAATGGGCTTCTTCCATGCCATATGCGTAAGCGTTATCGTATAAAAAAGAGATAAATCCTTTCTCATAATAGTCAGCTCCTGGCTGATAGTTTGAGCGATTTAGAAGTTCTTTTAATATTTTGCTGCCTGTGGCTTCGAAGTTTGAGTGTTTGATCGGCATTGTTCTCTCAACGCCAATAGGCGTATACACGCCACTCGCATGCCTTATACGTCTTTCAAACTGCAAACGATACATAGGACCAATTTCACGATTTGTGGCAGCTAAAAGAATGTCTTCATATGTTAGCGGTGTAACATTGTCACCGTCTTTAGATCTTGCTCTTGCAAAAACCCTACCTTTTGAATCCGCCTGATCCTTTGCAAAGCGAGTTTGATTTACAATTACCGAACTTGCGCCTGGATCATATGTTCCATCTGGCCTTTGATGTAAATCAACCATTGCATCAATTAATGCCTCTGTCCGTTTTAAATCTTTCAAAAGCCCTTCCGCTTGAAGAGGAGTCATGACGCCTGTTAGGTCGTTGACAGCGCGAATAGCTTCAATATTTGAAGCAGCTATATTAAGATTGTTAGTCCCTGCCTGACCATTTTTTATTCTTTGACGAAGTGTAGCTAGGACTTCTTTAGTTCTTATTGCTTCTGCTATCATGTTACTCTCAAACTCAGCTGAAGTTCGAGAGTTTAATCCAGCATCTACTAAACTACGATAGGAGCGAGCAATATTATGAGCGAAGTCCCGTGTTGTCTTAGCTGAGTGATGAGACCTCGGGCGTAAGCGAAAATTACTAAATAGCGTCCAGTTAGAAACACTATTGCTAGAGCTCGTCGGACGACCAGCATCAATCGCCGCGTCAGTGCTTGCTTCTCTCGTTGCGCGTCTGCTTATTCGCCCGTCAATGATGCCACTTATTGCATCTTTGTCCGCAGGTGTCATATCGTCGCTGTCATTGCTGCGCGTTCTTATAGCTTCCAATCCTGCGTAAAAGTCATTGAAAAGCGTTTGAACCTGTGCCTTTGCATCGCTTGCGGGGATGTCTGGATCATCAACCACGTCTTTAACTGCTGTTTTGAAAGCAACAAAGTTTGTTTTAATTTCATGCTTAAAAGAGTCTCTGATAGCACCACTCGTACTAACATTGGCATCTATACTACCTTTAGCAAGGTTGATGAGGTCTACTCTTGTAGGTGTCGCACCGGGCGTGCCAATAACGCGGGCAGGGGACTCCGTGAGGGCATTCTCAAATGCAGTTTTATCGCCATCAATGACTTCATCTTGAGTATCGCGTCTGATTTCGATCAAAGCACGATAGTAATCATTGACTGCTTTTTGTGCTGCCGTTTTGGAATTGTCTACATTAATAATATTCGCAGGCTTGAAAATATCATCCAGATTTACCTTAAGATCCGCTTCCGCCGCCGTAATTCTCGTCTGCGCATCGCCAAGTGCGGCTGTGCTGCCGTCAATTCGTGCCTTAAGGTCTTGCGCTGCTTTAACAGAGCCATCGCGGAGATCAGGCGAGATATCCAGCCTATCGCTGATGGTTTTTTCCAGCGCATCTCTATCAGCTGTAATCAGCCTTGCATCGCGCCCTATATCTGCCTGAACACGCTTCAGTGCTGCCTCATAGCTTGCAAATGCTTTTTCAATTTCCACTGCAGTTTTGTCAGTAAGAGGCGCCTTCAAAAGCTCTGTAACTTTTTCTCCATGCTTGTTTGCCGCATCATCTAATTTAACCTGATGTCCTGCCAGGGCAGTGGCGCTGTCGGTGCGAATATCTGTTATTTTAGCTTCGGCACGATCAATGTCGTCACGGCGTTTAACCATCCGTGTACGAACCTCACCGCGTAAGGCTTTGCTATCAGCCTCGACCAGATCGCCTCCCGCTTCGTTCATAGTTCCCAGAGTGGAGCGGTAGTACGTGTCAATCGCCGCCTTTGCATCCGCTTCGGATGTCGCTGTGATGTTTTCAGGCTTGAAAATATCATCCAGCTCTTTTTTCAGAGTAGCTGCGGCCTCCCGTATTTCTTTTCTGGCAGCCTTGAGCGCTGTGCTACTTGCTGCAGTTTTTGCCGCATCTGGCCCCGGTGTGGGTGTGGGAGTGGGCGCAGGCCCCGGTGCCGGTCCGGCGGAAGTGACCTCGCCCCTAATAAATGTTCCATTTGTTTCGATAAGGTCATTCAGCCTTTTGTCAGCTGGCCCTGTAAAAGCAACTTTACCCATATCGCTTTTAATAGCATTCATCGTGCTGTTGTAGCTGGCAAATGCGACGTTTGGTTCGAGCCCTTTGAGCAAGTCTGCCTCAAACTCTGAGCGTGCACTTTTAATTCTTGCTTCAAGATCTCTGTATTCATCTGATTTAACACCAGGTTTTTTAGGCGAAGGTGCCCCCGCATCATCTCCGGCCTTGGCGCGTGCCTGCTGTTGCTGCTGGCCCATAGCTTGAGTAGTTTCTGCGCCGCGATGCTCCACAGGTGGCAAACCACCACCGCCAGGGCCACCTTCATCCGCAGGTGCGCGGACGGGTTCTGACGAGCCGCTCATGCGCCCGTCTGGGGCCATATGAACTGGCCCTGCTGCTGCGCGGCCGTTCGTCATTTGCTGGAATGGGGAACCAACGCCAGTCCTAAAGACACTTCCACCGCCAACGCGGCCTGTTGGTTGCGAAGGTGCAGGTTGAACCTCTGGCGCTGCAGGCGCAGTATCAACAGTTTTTGGAGGAGCTACCGCCGCATCTGCAACACCAGCCACAGGTACAGCTTCACTTGCTGTCACATCTGGAGCCTTTGGCGGATTGGTATCAACCTCAGGCTCAGGGAGTGCCGCATCGCCCTTACGTCCGTTACTATGACCAACAGCGGCTTTAACATCGCCTAATCTCGCTTTAACTGAGCGGCCAACACTGGTGTTGTCCAGAATTGCGCGTGCGGTCCGGCCGCCACCGAAAATAGCACCACCCATTGCTGCGCCCATAACTGCGCCGCCTTGCGTGCGGTTGCCGATACGGTCCCAATTCACTTCCTGAAGCATACCGAGCTTAACGTCGGTGCGCTCGCCCATATAAGCAATCGCAGCTTCTGTACCAGCACCTTCAATCGCGCCGCCCACCGCTGTAGTCGCAAGTGCACGCCCAGTGTTACTGAGCATAGCAACCAAACCTGCGCGGGCAGCCTGAGCCGCCGCAACAGTTGGAGCAGCAGCCGTGCCGCCTGAGATGTATCCAATACCGGCACTGGCAACGAAGGTCGCGATTTGAGTGGGATCAGCTGCCCCAACGGCAAAATCGCGGCGAAGGTCATTCCACCATTCATATTGTGAAAATTCATTCAATTTAACGAGGTAACGAACTGAAGCCTGAAACTCTTCAGATCTGTAAGTAGTTCGAATAGAGCCCATTACGTTTCCATCTGTCCACGCAGCGGCCCATTCGCCCTCACTCGCCAACTCTTCATGCAGTGCCGCAATCGCTGTCATAGCCGCTGAATTAGGGAACTTTTCATTGAGCGCAGAAACAGCATCAAAGTAAGCATCAGACATCGCCCCGTCTTTGCCGATCGTTTTGATCAAATCTTCAATGGCAAGGCTTTCTTCGTTTGTTGTAACTGCCTTTGCAGCATCTTGTAATTCAGATGTCAAATACTCCTTCCAGGCACCTGCTTCACGGCCATTACGTCCATCATAAACAATCGCAGAGGCCTTCAACCACGCGCGCCCAAAATCGGAAGCGATGTTCATCATCTCCGTATCATCTTCAGGTTTCTGTTGGTCTAAGGTTTCAAAAATCGCAGCATTCAGGCCATGTTTGCTAAGAACGGAAAGGTCATATTCCGATAGCATCACTTGCTGTTCAACATATCCCTTACCCCATTCTTTGAGCATCTCTTGAGGATCCGGCTTTTCAGCAAATGGATTGAAACTGTTCTCGTATTCAGCCATGGCAGCTTCAACATGCTTCTGCCAAGCGTTTTCGCCCATGTCGTCAAAGTGAACGCGGTTAAATGCCAGCTCGGCCTCAATCAGGAATTCATCGGTTTGTGCGATTTTATCATAAAGCGTTTCTGCAAGCCTGAGAGGTGTCTCATGGCTGTTAACAGGACGAAGCATGTCACGGCCCCAATGAACCAACCAACTCTCTAGTCCTTTTTCCACATTAAGCGATATATAGAGCTTTTCGTCAGCAATTTTCTCGGCCTTTTCGGTATCTGACAAATTCGGGTCTTTTGAAATTTGCTCAATAGTTCTGTTATGTGCTTCCATGCGCTGCCAATACTGCAACAACCTTTGATTGGTCTCTCTGTTTGTATTCGCATCAGGAAACTTTGCGTAGTATTGCCGCGCAGCTTCAAGGAACTCAGGGGACTTTAAACCGTGCTCAACAGAAATTCTAAAAAGATCCTGCCTTGCAGCAAGCTCTTCATCCGTCATCTCATGACCGACAAGATCTTCAATTTCGCTGTGAACGCGTGCAGCCCAAGCACCCTCGCCATGTTCTTTATCATAAATATAATGCGCGACCTGCAGAGCTTGTGGATTTTCATCCAACACGCTTGCATTCGCACCGCTTTGAATAACAAGTGCTCCAAGACCCTCTAATTGCATCTTTATATCAAAGGCGTCGAGCGCTGCAGTGTTATCGCGAAGACTTGCGCGCCCTTCTTCTGTCACAAGCATGTCAGCAAGGGCATCACCTTCAATCCCGGTAACTTCGCCAAGAACCATAAGATTATAAAGGTTTTGATCTGTATCTGTCTCCAGACCTGCTGCAGTCGCATCGATGAATGCCGCATATGCTTCTTCGGGAGTAGGGGGCTGCATATCGGCCTCAATCCGGGCCAAAACCTCTTCATCAGCCAAAAGCGCATCAACGCTGGCTTCGTTCAAAACAGCCGCGCGCGCATCCTCAAGGCTAAGTCCTGTAATCTCACACAGGTATCCTAGCGCAGCATCAGTCTGCTCGCCGCCTGGCTGTGCGGCAGCAATAAGCATAGTAAGGTAATCAGAAGCTGTTAAAGCTTCGTTTGATACCGCTGCATCTGTTTTCGTTTTATCGTCCGCCATGGACTTTCCCTCTTTTTATTACCGTTTAATTGCCCGCTTATTTTTGTTTTCGTGCGGGGTGTTTGTTTTAACTATTATGTATCTTCAAAATCGAGCCTTGGGTCGTCAGGTTCTGGTCCATCTGGCCCCTTCGTATGTTCAAACCCGCCTTTTTTGTCTTGAGCAACAGTAGGGAATCTATCCATTTTTTTTATGCCTTCGCGTGCTCCCACCACGGCACTAGCTTTTCTGAGGCTCAATTTAATTGCGCCCGGGTTGGCTGCATTCTCTTCAAGGCTAGCCACCTGATCAACAACGGTAACTCTCGCGCCAGGTTCAAAAACCGCAGGAACACCTTCACCATTAACACTGGCCAATATCGCTGCCGTCGCTCTTGCGGAAGCCTCATCAACGCGCTCAGCTTCCATACTTGCGCTGCGCATCAATTCTTCCGCAACCACAGAACGCTCCGCGGAAATCGGCTTTCTCAAAAGTTCTTGATACTGCTCAGGTGTTAATTTCGAAGTGCCAGGCTGGGATCTTCCAGCTTCAGGAGCGTAATCTTTGGCGTATGCATATGCCTGTTTCGCGGCATCGTTGAAGTTTCCTTTTAGGGCAGATTTGAAAAGATTGAAGCCCATATAAAGGAGAGGGAGAACAATCCCAAAACGTCTCAAAGCACCCATCCAGCTTGGCAAAAAAGCAGAGCCAAGAGATACGCCTCCTGCTATGGCATTACCGTTACCAAGTAAAGAATCAAGTGTACCGTCTTTTTCCACACCCAAAGCATCTGAGATATCTTTATTGCCCAGTTTCCCGAACAGGCCCATAATACTGTCACCTTCTTTACCCAAAATCATGCCAGCCATCGCTGTTAAGATGGATAATCCGAGACCTGTTTTAACTGTTGAACCTACAATGCCCAAAACTAATACACCTTCTTTTACAAATTACCGTTTGTCCGGGTGTAAAGGGTGGTTCTTCGTTTGATTGTATGGGGATTTCGAGTCTTTGCTCTCATACATCAACACCCTTTATACCATTCTTTTTATTATACTTTTTTATTATACACGCCTTTTTGGCGCTCTACGAATTTAAGGCACACTTTTGGTGTTATCCTTCAATCCTTACTCGCATGATATAGAGAAGAAGTTAACAAACCGTTAACAAATCGGTTAAGGGGTTCAAAAACTTGAAAAAGCCCTATGGGAGGAAATTAATGGCGGAAGTGCCGCATGCCGGTAAAGACCATCGCCAGACCGCGCTCATTGGCGGCCTCGATCACTTCATCATCGCGGATAGAACCGCCGGGTTGAATAACGGCCGTCACGCCGGCCTCTGCCGCGCTGATAAGGCCATCCGCAAACGGGAAGAACGCATCCGACGCCACAACAGATCCTTTGGTCAAAGGCTCATCAAAGCCTAGCTCTTTGGCCGCTTCCTGCGCTTTCCATGCGGCAATGCGCGCAGAGTCCACGCGGCTCATCTGCCCCGCACCAATCCCGACAGTCGCCAGATTCTTGGCATACACAATCGCGTTGGATTTCACATGCTTGGCCACGCGGAACGCAAACAGCATGTCTTCAACTTCCTGATCCGTTGGATTGCGGTCCGTGACGACCGTAAGATCATCCTTGGTAATAAGGCCATCATCAGTGTCCTGCACCAAAAGCCCGCCCGCAATACGCTTCACCAGCCTGTTGGTCACGCTGTGATCGGGCATGCCGCCCGTGGTCAAAACGCGGACTTTGTCCTTCTTCTTCAAAACATCAAGCGCATCCATCGCAATGTCCGGGGCGATAATAACCTCCACGAAACGCTTTGTGATCGCTTCCGCCGTCGCCTTGTCCAACGTTTTATTAATGGCAATAATCCCGCCAAACGCACTCACCGGATCACACGCCAGCGCGTGCTTATAAGCATCCAGAATACTGTCCGCAGACGCTACGCCGCACGGATTAGCGTGCTTAATGATCGCGACTGTCGGCGCTTCGAACTCGGATACCAGTTCAAACGCCGCATCCGTATCATTGAGATTATTATATGATAGCTCCTTGCCCTGCACCTGATTGGCGCGCGCAGCGCCTGGACGAAGGGAGTCATCGACCGTATACAACGCCGCGCCCTGATGTGGGTTTTCACCGTAACGCAGAGTCTGTTTGAGATTACCGGAAAAACTGATCCGGCGCGGAAAGCCATATCCTTCTTCCATTTGGTCCACAAACCAACTCGCAATATTGGAATCATACGTCGCCGTCAGCGCATAAGCAGTCGCAGCCAACTGTTTGCGCAACTTATAGGTGACTGCGCCATCATTGCGCTCCATGTCGCTCAAAACCTTTTCGTAGTCCTGCGGGTCTGTCAGAACAGCAACAAAATCATGATTCTTCGCCGCCGCGCGGATCATCGCCGGGCCGCCAATATCAATGTTCTCAATGCAGTCCTCATAGCTGGAATCCTTTTGCATCGTCTCAACGAAGGGGTACAAATTCACGACCAGCATATCAATATCACTGATATCGTTTTCTTCCATAGATTTGACATGATCTTCATCATCGCGACGCGCCAAAAGCCCGCCATGAATAGACGGGTGCAAAGTTTTGACGCGCCCATCCATAATTTCAGGAAAGCCCGTGTGCTCAGACACATCCTTAACCTCAATCCCCGCATCTTTGAGCATTTTGGCGGTTCCGCCGGTCGACAGAATTTCAACGCCGTAATCGCGAAGCTTTTCCGCGAATTCCACAGCCCCATCCTTATTGGAAAGAGAAATAAGCGCGCGCTTGATTTTAATGGCACGCGGGTCGCGGATGATCTGATCTTTATTGGCAGTGCTGCTCATAACGGTCCTTCAGGTGGCTAAATAAGTCTATACCGTGAGGGTTTTAGGCCCAAAACACCACGAAAGCAAGGCCCATAAGCCATTTACATCATGAAAAATGGCCGCTTCCGCGCTTAACGTATATCCCGGGCTTGCCTGGTATAGCTTCAAAGGTCTCACATCCTTCCGGCAGGCTTTCCTTACTGTCCAAAATCAGGAAACCGTCCGCCTCAAGCTGCTCTGCCATACGCTTTAAAACATCGTTAGCGGTTTCGGTATCAAAGAACTCCAGCACATTACGGCAGAAAATAATGTCGAAAATGCCCATCTTGCCCATGGGCTTCATCAGGTTGAAGACTTTGAAATCAACCATCTTTTTAAGGTCCGCATTGATATGCCAATCCTGACCATGCTGGGTGAAATGTTTTAAAAGTGTACGAATAGGCACGCCACGCTGCACTTTATGTGCAGAAAATATCCCCGTTTTAGCCAGTTCCAGCGCCCGTACCGAAAGATCACTGGCAACAATATCAATCTTCCACTTCGGAAACTCGCTTTCCATGCTTTTAAGCGTCATCGCGATGGAATAGGGCTCCTTGCCGTGCGCCGCCGCAGCGCTCCAGATCCGTAAGCGTTTATCGGCGGCCCGCGCAAACTTCATATAAACCAGTAAATGATCCTTAAAAATCTGAAAACCCCGCATGTCACGATAGAAAGCCGTGCTGGTATCGGCCATGGATTCCAAAATATCTTCAATAAGGCCGGGGTCAGGAACAGCTTGTATCGAATTCGTCATCGCCTCTTTATTCTCAAAACCCCATTTTTTGACCAAAGGCGAAAGCCGTGATTCCAAAAGATACGTCTTATCCTGCATCAGGTTTAGCCCGCACTCATTTTTTAAAAGTTCGGCATATATGTCAAAATCAACAAGCTTCATGTCAGGAGGGGCATATCTCTTCTATATGGGGTCAATCAGCCCGACTTGGGCAAGTTTTGTCTGAATGATGTCACTGTCAAACGGCTTCATAATATATTCATCCGCGCCGGCATCCAGAGCCTGCGTGATGTTCTCCACGCTGTATTCCGTCGTACACATAATGACTTTGGGCTGCCGGATATGGCTAATGCAGCGAAGCTTTTTGAGAAATTCAATACCGCTCAGGACAGGCATATTCCAGTTCAGCAAAATGACGTCCGGCGCGCTGTCCTGACACGCATCATAAGCCTGTTGACCGTCTTCAGCCTCTTCGCATTCAAACCCCAGATCTTCTACGATGCGGCGCGAAACGCGGCGCACGACCCGGCTGTCATCAACAATAAGACATTTCATAAACGCGTCCTGTCACTTTTTTAAGAAGGCAGTGTCAAATTGATCATCACTTGACCATCTTTTGAACCGTCTAAAGCTATCGAAAAGCCGTATTGATCGGCCAAAAGCGCCATAATATAGGCATGAATATATTTAGGCTCGACCTGTTCTTTGGGCATCGCAAGCGTGATGGCTTTTTCCACGCCGTCACGGAAATTCGCATCCGTTCCGAACCCTGAAACAACTATTGTCCCCTGACTTTCTTCCTCAACCTTGAGAACCCCGCCTTTAGGGAGCGAATCCATCACCAGTAATAAAGAACAAATTAAAATTTTCGCAAAACCATCCGGGCGCTCGAATGTTTCGGGGTTCAAACCAATCGGCGCATCTTTATCCCAATCCTGGGTTAGCTTGTCTTCCGCGCCGACAATATTCTGGATCGTGTCGTACACATCTTCGGGCTTGATCGAATTATCCGCGCCGCCAGCACCATAGGCCATACGGTAAGCCTGCAACTTCGCTGAGGCTTGCTGCGCACTGAACGCGATAAGCTCAATTGCATCCCCCGCATCCTCCGTGCCCATTTCCTGAACAAACTCAACGCCATTATTCACCGCGCCGATCGGAGAAATAAGGTCGTGACAAATTTTGGATGTAAGGATTTCTAAAATGCGGATATCAATTGTAGGCATGTAAGAGAACTCTGGGGTTAAGACTTATTCAAAGTCTAAAGTGTACCCAAGCTTTGCAACTTCTTCAATGGCCATGTCCTGAAGACGCTTCAAACCATCCTTGCTATCGCTTTCGGCGCGTGCCACCAAAACATTCTGCGTATTGGAAGGGCGCAAAAGCCACCACCCATCAGGCGTTGCAACGCGGATGCCGTCAATATCATCAATGCTGAGGTCATCCCCCACGCGTTTCTTCATGCTCTCATAAACCTGCGGAACAAGCCCGAATTTTACAGCTTCATCAACTTCGATTCGCGTTTCAGGCGTGTTGAAAAGAACCGGCAGATCGGCCGTCAGGCTCGACAATCCACCGCTGGCCTCATTCAGCAAATTAATCAATCGCACCGCGCAATACAGCGCATCATCAAATCCGTAATAATGATCGGCAAAGAAAATATGCCCCGACAGCTCCCCCGCCAAGGGCGCATCAAGCTCCGCCATCTTCGCCTTCACTAAAGAATGCCCGGTCTTCCACATCACGGCATTCCCGCCCATGGCATTAATTTTATCGAACATCACTTGCGAACATTTCACATCGCCGATAATCGCCGCGCCCGGCTGCGCTTTCAAAATCTCTGCGGCATACAGAGTCATAAGAATATCACAACGCAACACATTTCCATGCTCATCCACCACGCCGATGCGGTCACCATCGCCGTCAAACGCAATGCCAAGGTCGCATCCATGCTTCGCCACGCAAGCCTGCAAATCGACAAGGTTCTTATCAACCGTCGGGTCGGGGTGATGATTGGGGAACTGCCCGTCGATATCTTCGTAGAGCAGCACATGCTCACCCGGAAGCTTCTTGACCAGCCGCTTAAGAATATCACCCGCCGCACCGTTACCGTTATCCCACGCAATTTTCAAATCCCGCCCGCCGCGGTAATCTTTCATCAGCCTTGCGACATAGGCGTCTTGAACATCGATAGTTT
>CAYGNI010000052.1:0-12591 GCA_964351195.1 uncultured Micavibrio sp. | reverse complement strand
GAGTATACCACGGTGTTTGACGACGGCGGCGGCGTTTTTGGAGGGGATACAGCTTGCATTCATGATTGGGATGAATAACGAAAAGCTGGCCCATGGTTTGATTGAGCGTTTTTCCGATGAGGAAAAGCAAACACGCGAAGCCCGCACGAGGCTCAAACGGCTCAATAATGAGATTTTGGGATTAGAGGGCACCTATGATGTGCGCTATCGCTCAGAAAAGCCGGAGCTTTATACGCTTGTGGCCGACGCGGAAGCTTTGGCATTGAAGCTTTTCGCGCCGGATGATGATGTGATTGAGTAAGTTTTATTGACCTGTCGTAAATTTTACCATAAAAGTTAGCCTTATGGGAAAAACCACTCTTAATGCAGCTGTGCCATTGAGCGACGTTGTGTCTGTCATGATACGCGAACGTGTTACAACACCTGCGGGTTTTGACCCTATCGGTTGGAGGATTGTACAAGAATATTTGCTCCGGACCGGTCTGTCCATTAAGGACCTATTAGGCGCTACCTCACCTTCTAATGGCTCAAGTAAATCTAATACCTTAAAGAAATCTGAAACTTTAGATGCTTCAGACTTGAAAGACGTTATCGTGCATCTTGTAAAAACGAAACAGAGCGCGCGGGACAGCTATGTCAGAGGGGCCCTTTTAGGGAGAGAATTAATAAGCGAGAGCTTTCCTATCAATGTCACGGAGGCTTTCAAGCGAGAGTTAATTACCGGTCTTGAGAAGTTGTTTCCTGAAGATGAAAGTATGCCTAAAAGTCTTTCACCGTTTATCAAACTTTTAATAAAGTATGGTTATCTTGAGATTGAGCAACAAAAAGCGCCCAAAGGTCCGGGTGGAAGTCATGATCGCAAAAAAAAGGTTATATGCTCTCTTGGGCGGGAAGGAATTCGGGATATTGTCCAAAACAAAGACGGCTACTCCAGATTTCGGGGCAGTTTGCGCGTTGCATTTACAGATAGGCGACTTCAAGCTGATGTTAGCTGGGAGCTTATCGCAAAATATGCGAAGGCTGGAGACATACAGGGCATACCTGAGGGTACAACTATTCCCGTCTTACGGCGCGAGTTTGGACATTCCAGCAATCCTCCTAGCAGTCAATTTGTCAAGGTCACGCTTATGAGCATTTTTAATTCTACGGCTTGGCATATTTTGCAGACGCAGGACAAAGGACTAGATGAGGGACCACAAACATTCCTTGACACTCTCCCTGCTGTTGAGAACGGTTTATTGGCCCTAAACCGTAATCGATCCAGGAAGGGTGATGAGGGGTATTACAGATGGATGGAAATAATGAACCCTAGACTGCTGAATTGGACTCACTTTGAGCGCAACGAGGATACCACGATGGCCTTACGTGACATAGTAACAGGTACACTTAAAGCTCTGCCCTATAAAGATGGCGAGTTTGAAACTTTTTATCGCTTCATTGAAGGACGTTTAAGTAATGGTAATATGAAGTGCCCCACGCGAGAAGAGCTGCGGTCTGTAGGCTTAGGCGAAGGCCCTTCTTAAGCCGCCTGGGCAAGACTGCGCAGGACGTAGTGCAAAATTCCACCATTGAGGTAGTATTCGACTTCATCCAGCGTGTCGAGGCGGCACAAGAGCGTTACGTCCTTTGTGCTTCCATCGGCGAAATGCACGCTCATGTGCACGTCCTGGCCGGGTTTCAGGCCGCCGGAAATTCCCTTAATGTCATAGGTTTCATCGCCTTTGAGACCGAGGGTTTCGCGGTTGTCTTTGCCTTTGAATTGCAGCGGAAGAACGCCCATACCGATTAGATTCGATCTGTGGATCCGCTCGAAACTTTCAGTCACCACGGCCTTTACGCCCAGCAAACGCGTGCCTTTGGCCGCCCAGTCGCGTGAGGACCCTGTGCCGTATTCCTTACCGCCGATCACAACCAGCGGCGTGCCTTCATCGCGGTATTTCATTGCGGCATCATAGATGCTCATTTCCTCACCCGCTCCACCGTCTTTTGGAATATATTTTGTATAGCCGCCTTCGGTGCCGGGGACCATTTCGTTTTTGATACGGATATTGGCGAATGTTCCACGGGTCATGACGCGGTCGTTTCCGCGGCGTGAGCCATAGGAGTTGAAGTCTTTGGGATCAACGCCTTTATTGACCAAATATTCGCCCGCCGGGTGATTGGCACGGAATGCGCCTGCCGGTGAGATGTGGTCGGTTGTGACGGAGTCGCCCAATATTGCTAATGGACGCGCGCCTTCGATATCATTAACGTCGCCGGCTGCCCCGCTCATCCCTTCGAAGAAAGGCGGGTTCTGGATATATGTGGAAGTGTCTTTCCAATCATAAGTTTCGCTTGCGGCTGCGGTGCCGATGGCCTGCCACTCTTTCGTGCCTTTGAACACGTCGGAATAACGGGAGACGAACATCTCTCGGGTAATGCTTTCACGCATCACATCCTGCACTTCGGCGTTGCTCGGCCAGATATCCTTCATGTACACATCGTTCCCGGCCTTGTCCTGACCGATCGGATCGTTATACAGATCAATCAGCATGGAGCCTGCCAACGCGTAGGCCACAACCAGAGGCGGAGAGGCGAGATAGTTAGCTTTTACATGCGGAGAAATGCGTCCTTCGAAGTTACGGTTTCCGGAGAGAACGCCGCAAACGGTCAGGTCGCGGTCCTCAATGGCCTTGGCGATTGGATCGGGCAGCGGACCGGAGTTGCCGATACAAGTCGTGCAACCATATCCGACAAGATCAAAGCCCAGCGCATCGAGATCATCCTGCAATCCCGCCTTTTCAAGATAATCGGTGACCACCTGCGAGCCCGGCGCAAGGGAGGTTTTAACCCACGGCTTGACCTTTAAACCCTTTTCCAGCGCTTTTTTAGCGACGAGACCGGCGGCCAGCATGACAGCTGGGTTGGAGGTGTTCGTACACGAGGTGATCGCGGCGATCACGACATCGCCGTGCTCCAACGTGTCATGCGCGCGTTTATGCGTATCGACTTCACCGGCGATTTTTTCCTTAATTTCTTTCATTTTGTGCGCAGGCATCTGGCCGGCTTCATCAAGAAGCTTTCCCTCTTCCCCGCCGGGTTGAAGTTCCAGCGCCTTACCCATCATCACATGGAAATCTCTCGCAGCGTCGGTTAACGCAATCCGGTCCTGCGGACGCTTCGGCCCGGCGATCGCGGGAACAACGTCATCAAGATCGAGGTGCAGTGTTGTTGTGAATTCAGGATCGGGCGATCCGGCTTCGCGCCACATGCCTTGTTCCTTGGCATAGGCTTCGACGATTTTCACGCGGTGTTCGTCGCGGCCGGTAAAGCGCAGATAGTTGAGCGTTTCTTCATCAATCGGGAAGAAGCCGCAGGTCGCGCCGTATTCGGGGGCCATGTTTGCGATTGTGGCTTGGTCGGCAAGTGTCAGGTGATCAAGACCGTCGCCATAGAATTCAACGAATTTTCCAACCACGCCCAGCTCGCGCAGCATTTCAACAACGCGCAGGACAAGGTCCGTTGCGGTTGTGCCTTCTTTCATTTTACCGGTGATCTTAAAACCAACGACTTCAGGGATGATCATCGAGACAGGCTGGCCGAGCATTGCGGCTTCGGCTTCGATCCCGCCGACGCCCCACCCTAGAACGGACAGGCCATTGACCATGGTGGTGTGCGAGTCTGTGCCCACCAACGTATCGGGATAGATGACGCCTTCGGATTCCCAAACGGTTTGCGCAAGGTATTCCAGGTTTACCTGGTGACAAATACCTGTACCCGGCGGGACAACGCGGAAGTTCTTGAATGCGCCCTGCCCCCATTTGAGAAACTCATAGCGCTCGCCATTGCGTTCGAACTCACGCTCGACGTTTTGTTGAAATGCTTGGGGCGTGCCGAACTCATCGACCATCACAGAGTGGTCAATGACGAGGTCGACAGGGACCAGCGGGTTAATTTTTTGCGGATCGCCGCCAAGGCTTTTCATCGCTTCGCGCATTGCGGCGAGGTCGACCACGGCAGGAACGCCGGTGAAGTCCTGCATTAGCACGCGCGCGGGACGGTATGCGATTTCGTGATCTGATTTTTTATTTTTTAGCCAGTCGGCCAGCGCCTGTACATCATCGGTTGTTACAGAGCGGCCATCTTCAAAGCGCAGCAGGTTTTCAAGGAGGACTTTCAGCGTGTAAGGTAGCCGCGATATATCGCCGATTTTGTCTGCAGCGGCTTTGAGGCTGAAGTAATCATACTCCTTGCCATCGACTGATAATTTTTTGCGTGTACCCAGTGAATCATGGCCTGTACGTGACATATTAGAGAATCCCCATTTTTGGTTTGGAATCAAACAGTAATACAGTATCATGCACTGCAAAAGTTTCAAATTGGTAAAAAAACAGGCTCTTCCGATGTTTATATTGAAGGAGAGGCCATTTAACGATATGTAATATTCATGGATAAGAACAAGAAACAGAGCAGACGTAGACGCACAGCCGCGGTGCAGGCCGGGGTTGGGGTGGATAGCGCGCATCACGCGGTGATGCCGCCGCTTTACCTGTCGTCTACGTTTAAGATTGACGGCATTGATAAGCGCCAGCCTTATGAGTACTCACGTACGCGCAATCCAACGCGCGATATGCTGGGCGATGCTTTGGCCGAGCTTGAAGGCGGCGTTGGCGCCTGCGTGACCGCTTCGGGGATGGCGGCGCTGACGCTTATTTTGCATCTTTTGGAGCCGGATGATCTGGTGATTGCGCCGTTTGATTGTTATGGGCGTTCATTCTGGCTTTTGCGGGCGCTGGCGGAGAAAAAGCATTTCCGTTTGAAATTCGTTGATATGTATGGGGATGTTGAATTCGATGAGCCGCCGAAGCTGGTGATCATTGAAACCCCATCCAACCCGGTGATGCGCATTGCGGATATTGAAGATATCGCGAAGAAGGCCAAGGCGCATGGTGCGTTGGTGGCGGTCGACAATACATTCCTTTCTCCAATGCTCCAACAGCCGCTGAAGCTGGGCGCAGATATTGTTTGGCATTCGAACACCAAGTTCCTGAACGGGCATAGCGACATTGTCGGGGGGTCGGTTGTTGTCAAAGATGAGGCGCTGTTGAAAGAGTTGCAGCTTTGGAACAATTCTCTGGGCACGATTGGCGCGCCGTTTGATTCCTATATGACTTTGCGTGGTTTGCGCACATTAGAGCTGCGCGTACACCGGGCGCAGGAAAACGCGCAGGCGATTGCTGCGTTTCTGGACGGGCACGACGCGGTGGCCAAGGTTTACTACCCGGGCCTTAAGAGCCATGCAGGGTATGACATCGCGCAAAAGCAGCAAGAAGGCCCCGGCGCTATGCTGAGCTTTGAGCTGGCGGGCGATGCGGCGAAGACTGCTGCGTTTGTTGAGGCTTTGAATGTGTTTTGCCTGGCGCAATCATTGGGCGGGACAGAAAGCCTGATCAACCATCCTGCGAGCATGACCCATGTGTCCATGGGGGCGCAGGCCCGCGCGGAGGCAGGTGTTACGGATCAGCTTTTGCGGCTGTCGATCGGGATTGAGCATATTGATGATTTAATTGATGATCTTGAGCAGGCGCTCAAGGTAATTTCCTAAATCTTAGCGGCGGCGTGATCGAGAAGCACCGGTGGTGCCATCACATAGTGTATTTACGCGTTGATATTCTTCCAATGAATCCACCCCCTGCTGAAGCTCTATGCGTTCAATGCTCATCTTTTGTTTTTCCAGATCTAACAGCTGACCAACTGTTTGCTGCATGCGCGCGGCGACTTCCCGAACGTTTTTCGCTGGGATTGGGCCAACCAAAAAGCCGCGGGATTTTAATCCGTCATAGACTATGCGACCCATTGTCCCACTGTATTTATTGACGATTTGGCGATCGACTTTGACATGTTTTAATTCATGTTCTTTAATGGCGTTAAATTCACACTTATTTTGCGTTTTTTCTTTGGCGATGACAATTGTGGGATCGATTTCAATTTTCAACGTCACCGTGTCGTACCATAAGCAATATACGTTGTAGCGCGGGAAATACTGTTGTCCCAATTTTACCTCGCTTAACAGCGATACGGAGCCTTGCATATATCCTGCCGTATGGCTTTGTGTATCAAAACCATAAGGATTGATCGTGTCGATTTGTTTTGCTTGCAACTGGTCAAGGGTTTGAGAATAATCATATTTTACCGGCTCTGAGCGAGGAATAACGTTGATTTGCGTGGGCTGGGGCATCTTGCATAGACTCGCAGGATTGGCAGACGCTAATATTGCCATTGTGCCGATTGTGACTGGATCGAATGGAATCATGATTATGCCCCTTATTTTGCCTTTTCGATCCTTATTATATGCTAATAATCTTAACGTTTAGTTACGCTTGTGTCATCACAGCGGGCTTTCTATTTTAATGTGGATGTGCTAATCCCTTAAAAAACCTTACAAAAGGATACGGTCATGGGCGCAATACTGTCTTTATTGAGTTTGGCGATTACAATTTATATATGGATCATCATCATTCAGGTTCTGCTGAGCTGGTTGATTGTTTTTGATGTGATTAACGTTAAAAATGAGCAGGCGCAGAATTTGATTAACCTGTTGAAAAAGGCGACTGACCCGGTTTTTAAGCCTTTGCAGAAATATATTCCCCCGATTGGCGGGATTGATATTACGCCGATTATTGTCATTTTGGGGTTAACGTTGATACAGCGGGCGCTGTTCAGCGGATATTATATGAGTTTTTAAGCGATGGAAGCAGCCGTGAATAGTGAGAGTACAGCGACAATTATTGATGGGAAGGCTATTGCCGCGGCCCTGCGTGAGGATATTGCCAAGGACGTTGCGGGCATGGACACGCAGCCCGGGCTGGCGGTAATTTTGATCGGGGATGACCCGGCCTCGCAGGTATATGTCCGCAATAAGATTAAAGCGTGTGAGAAGGCCGGGATTAAAAGCTTTGAATCGCGCCTGCCTGAAAAAGCGACGCAGGCCGAGGTTGAAGCGGAGATTGAAGCGTTTAATGATAATCCGAATGTGCATGGCCTTTTGCTCCAGCTTCCGGTGCCGGACCATTTGGACAGCGATAAGCTTATTCAGCATATCGCTCCGGCCAAGGACGTTGACGGGCTTAGCTTTATCAATCAAGGCAAGTTGATATCGGGAGACAAAAGCGGGCTTGTTCCCTGTACGCCCCAAGGGTCCTTGATGCTGATCAAATCTGTGATTGATGATTTGAGCGGTCTGAATGCCGTTGTGATTGGGCGTTCGCTCTTGTTCGGCAAACCGATGGCGCAGCTTTTGCTGGCGGAGAATTGCACCGTGACCAGCGCGCATTCGCGCACCAAAGACCTGGCGGCTGTATGCCGCAATGCCGATATTCTGGTGGCGGCGGTAGGCCGTGCAAAGATGGTGCAAGCGGATTGGATCAAGCCCGGCGCGGTTGTCATTGATGTGGGTATCAATCGCGGTGAAGACGGCAAGCTTTGCGGGGATGTTGATTATGATGCGGCTCTTAGCGTTGCCAGTGCTATCACGCCTGTGCCCGGCGGCGTTGGACCGATGACGATTGCGTGTTTGTTGAAAAACACGGTGGAAGCGGCAAAGGCTTCCTAATACACCATCACGCGGAACGGTACATACTCGTGCATCGCTTGTATTGATATCAAGCTTTCTTCATAGGCGGCGGCGAATTTACGCATGTCTTCCGGGTTTTTGAAAGTCAGCTGTGAGTCCTCGAAATAATACTCCCCTCTTAGGTGAGAGAGTTGTTCGAGCATTTTGCGGTGATTGTCCAACCATATCTTGGCATCAATAAAGAAAGCAGCTGCCTTTGACCTATTAAGGTTAAAGTCCTGCTTGAGGACCGGGTCCACATCTTCTTGCTCAACCTCTTGCTGGACTTGAGCGACAAGCTCCACATTCTTTTGTTTCCAAGCCTCGAGGATTTTTTGCGCATGTTCCACTTTTTGTAACTCCTCGGCGATGCGCTCATGATTGTCCAGAACTTCGGCGCTGCCGACGGATGTCATGTAACGGCGGATATCATATCCGTAATGATCGTATTGAGGTGGCAAATCGATGGTAATCCCGTAGAGGACCGATTGCACGCGCTGCTGCATTGTCTTGGGTGGATCAAGCGCGAAAAACTGAATTTCAGGAAAGCTGGGTTCTTGGGTTTGGTTTGTGCTCGCATTGGTTGCGACAATCAAATCCTCGGCTGCGTGTGCTTGCGCATAGGGTAGCGCTAAGATCAACAGGCTATGAAGCAATAGATGGTACTTCATTCTTCCTCACAATTGTTTCCTTATACTATGTGGCAAATTCCTGCACTGCTATTCCCCTTGGGCAACAGTAAAGCCCGGAACACCATCATATGTATTTAGCATAACAGATTTTGTGAAGTTAAGGCCAGCTTCATTCATACGGGTCATCAAAGCGACAACTTGCGAGGTCTTGATATGTTCGCCATCTGTGGTCATAAAGCGCAAGCGCCAATTATCGGCGCAAAAGGTTGATTTATTGCCATCGGGCCAGACTTTTGTTCCGCGGTTTGAGATCATTTTCAAGCCCAGATTATCGGTCACGCAAGGCAGCAATTGTGCGACCAGATCATCTGTGGATTTATCCCAATTGATGCCGATATCAACGCCGACACGCTCTTTGGTTTCCCATACCGTTTCTTTCAAAGGCGGGAGTTTCAGGCCGCCGGCGATGTTGGGGTATTGCTTGAGCGCGAATTTTTCTGGTGTTTGACCAAGACGTTCGATGATGGCTTTGGTCATGCCGTCGGTTCCGACTTTTTCCTTTGATGTTCCTTCGCGGTAAATCTCGCCCGTGTGAATGCCGTCTTCCAATGTTTTGAGCCAGGCATTGTGGATTTTGCTGGCGACATCGCCCTGACCGATATGGGTGAGCATCATGACCGATCCCAGCACAAGGCCGGACGGGTTGGCGATCCCCTGCCCTGCGATATCTGGCGCGGAGCCGTGGATGGCCTCGAACATGCCGAAATCAATGCCAATATTCGATGATCCGCCAAGACCAACGGACCCGGTGACTTCGGCGGCAACGTCGGAAATGATATCGCCGTACAGATTGGTTGTGACAATCACGTCAAACATGTCGGGGTGGTTGGCAACTTTGGCCGTTCCGATATCGATGATCATGTGGTCGTTTTCAATGTCGGGGTAGTCGGCGGCGATTTCATCAAAGACGCGGTGGAACAGCCCGTCGGAGATTTTCATGATGTTGTCTTTGGACATGCATGTGACTTTTTTGCGGCCATTGGCGCGCGCATATTCAAAGGCGTAGCGCATGATGCGCTCTGTTCCCGGGCGGGAGATGATCTTAAGCGAGGCCATGACATCCTGGGACTGGCGGTATTCAATGCCGCCATAAAGGTCTTCTTCGTTTTCGCGGATGATGACCAGATCCATTTTCGGGTGGTTGGTTTTTACGAATGGGTGGTAGGACACGCAGGGGCGCACATTGGCAAAAAGGCCCAGCGATTTGCGTACCGTCACGTTGAGGGATTTAAACCCGCCGCCTTGCGGGGTTGTAATGGGGGCTTTGAGGAAGACGCGGGTGCGATTGAGGCTTTCCCACGCGCTTTCGGCGATGCCGTTTTTAACGCCGGATTTGTAGACGGCTTCGCCGATTTCGATTTCCTCGATATCAAGCTCAGCACCTGCGGCCTCAAGAATTTGAAGTGTGGCGTCCATAATTTCGGGGCCGATACCATCGCCGCGTGCGACTGTGATAGGTGTCTTTGTCATGATATTATCCTTAAACATGCTAGCGAAAAAACAAGCGAGTGAATTGCCGAACGGCAACGTATCTAAGGATACCAGAAATACAGGCGAAATCCAGAAAAGATGTTATGCAGGCTTTGTTTCTTTTTCCGGCATCGGCATAAGACGCAGGACCGCATACCCCATAACGGCAGAGATCACAGACGCCACCAAGATTCCGAGTCTGATGGAGGCTTGATGCTCAATATCCGAAAATGCGAGACCGCCTATAAAGAGCGACATCGTAAAGCCAATCCCGCATAGCGCCGACACACCATAAAGATGCACCCAGTTTACACCGTTGGGCATAGGAGACAGGCCCGTTTTGATGGCAAGCCAGAGCGTTGAGAAAATACCGATTTGCTTCCCGACGACAAGACCGAGGATAATGCCCAGCGTTGTAGGATCGAACAGAGAATGGAAACCCATACCATCAAAGGGCACACCCGCATTCGCAAAGGCAAAAATGGGAAGGATGATGAATGCGACCCATGGATGCAGCGCGTGTTCGAGGGTTTTACACGGGGTGATAGAGGGGTCTTTTTGGCACATGACCGGAATAAACAGCGCGGTTGTTACGCCCGCTAACGTCGCATGCACACCCGATTTCAACACAGCGATCCAGAGGATCACACCTAAAATGACATAAGGCGCGGTGCGCGTCACACAGCGCGCATTTAGAAGCGCCAGGCCAACGAGCGCGGCTGCGCCGAAATAAAGCGGCTCAAGTTGCAAATCTGCGGTATAGAAAAAGGCGATAATCAAAATAGCGCCAAGGTCGTCGATCACTGCAATAGCGGTTAGGAGGATTTTCAGGCGCACGGGTGCACGCGAGCCCAGGAGACTTAAAACGCCGAGCGCAAAGGCGATGTCCGTGGCGGCGGGAATAGCCCAGCCTTTGAGATTTTCGGGGGTGTCGAGGTTGACATACACGTAGAGCAATGCGGGGATGATCATACCGCCGACAGCGGCCAGCGCCGGCAATAGCGCACGCGAGCGTGTTGAGAGTTCTCCTGATTTGATCTCACGCTTGATCTCTAATCCTACAAGGAAAAAGAAGATCGCCATGAAGCCATCATTGATCCAGTGCAGTAGTGATTTTTTGATTTCAAAATCAAAACTGCCACCGACTTCATCAAATCCGATTCGAAAGTAAATTTCATGCAGGAAATGGTCGTAATAACCGTAAAGGGAGCTGTTGGCGACAATCAGCGCGAGAATAGCCGCAATGCCGAGCAGAATCCCGCCGGACGCCTCCATGTGTAAAAACACGTTCGCAGCCTTGGCGATTTTTTTAGCGCCGTGGGTAAAGGGATTGCCGTAGGGGTTATTGGCGTATTCGTTGCTTTGGTCGCTCATAGTTTTCCTGATCGTTATCTTGCAGAAAAATATAGCGATATTTCACGGGGATGAAAGCCCTAAAACGCGTCATTTGTTCCAGAATATTATTTCTTTATCGCCGAAGAGCTTTTTATCTTCGCTGCGTTTGTAGACGTAAATGCCGAGGACAGAAAGCCCGACAGCCCAGATTGCGGAGAGTGAAGCCATGGCATTTATTATAAATCCAGCTCGTTCCGTATCGAATATTATAACATAGGCTACGCCCAGCATTTGCGCTGCTTGATAAAGGCCTGGTCTATAGATGTAGACATGAGGCTTTCCTTTTCTATGTTGAGAGTTAAAGATTAGGGTTTGAGGCCCGGCCCTCATTGGTTTTCGTTCAAGCCCTTGTGGATGGAACGGCCATAAGCGGGAACAAACAGGCGCCTAAATTCGTTGTCTGTTTGCTGTGAATACAATTGTGGTGTTGATGATTATAGAGTAGGAAATAATTCCTATATTGTCAACGCCTAAATTGCGAAAATTTGCTTTTTTAGGGAATTTTTATTATGATCGATTCAATCAAGACATGCTGCAGCATTACAAAGCCTGTTCAACAAAAAGGGCTGTGCATATAAGGGGATACCAGATGTTCGGATTTATTTTCTCGAAATCAAAACCAGCAGTCATGCCACCACCAAGTTATGATTGCGCTTCCAGCAAACGACGCTTTTCACGCCGCGGTGTTGATCGCTGTGTTTGCATCATTGATGAAAAGATCTTCCCGGTTGAAAACTGGTCTATGGGTGGTGTTCTTATTCAAGCCGATCCCCGCTTTTTCGCGGTCGATGATGAGATTCATGTGACTTTGAAGTACAAGCTCAGCCACGCTGTTATAGAAGTGCCGCACAAGGCCCGCGTGGTTAGAAAATCTCCAGACAAGGTTGCGTTTGAATTCGCGCCGATCACAAGTCATGTGCGGCGGTTGTTTCAAAACGTCGTTGATGATTACGTCGTCAGCAAATTTTCTGATTCCCAGATGGTGTAAGCAATACGCGTCATCCCGAACGCGAAGCGCAGGGATCTCACAATTATCAGGGAGAGTCCTCACATTCGTTCGGAATGACGCATATAAGATTATTTCCCGTATACTTTTTGGAAACCTTCGGTCACCTTTGCCACGAAAGCCGGATCTTTATCGCGCCAGTATTTCGGATCACGCATCATGCTTTGCAGATCATGCTCCCCGGCTGTATTCGGGTTTGTGCTTTCGGCTGTTTTTAATCCCGGCTCTTCGGATTTCATCATCTTATAAAGTGCCAATACGCCTTCGTAAGAGCTGGAAAGGTTTTCAAGAACATCCTGGGGCAAGTTGCGTTGGGCAAATGCTAAAAGTTGCTTAGAAACTTCCTGCCATTTTTGCGGGCCGCCGAAATGATCGCCCACTTTTTCAACTTCGCGATCGGCATTAACATCACCGGCGACTTCTTTAATCATCGGTAC
>CAYGNI010000051.1:0-13468 GCA_964351195.1 uncultured Micavibrio sp. | reverse complement strand
CCTACAAACTAGAGCGCGAACTCAGCCAGCTGCCAGATAAAATACAGGAACTGGAGGACAACATTACGGCATTCTCAGAAAAACTCTCTGACGCGGATTTCTATTCCAGTGATCCTGATGGCTTCCACGAAACCACGAAAAAACTGGCAGATACTCAGGCCAAACTCGAACGCTACGAAGCGCGGTGGCTTGAGCTTGAAGAGATGAAATCCGGCGCAGCAGGTTAAGGCGTAATATTAAAATCTCATCATAAGGCTAAATCCACGTAAACCCGGTGATATGGCGTAGGTCCAGGCGGCAGAGCTTTCTGCTCCAATATTCGCGTCTGTTTCTTAAGCGTCAATATGATGCGCGTACCTTTGCCGTCATTAATGCTTTCTACACTATAGGATGACAGCAACGCATCTTTTGCACCAAAGCTCTTGCTGGTCGGGCCTTGCCAACGTGCTTCAGGCATTTCGATCAATAAGAAATTCTCCTCTTCATCTAAATCAATGGTGAAAGGAGTCTTCATATTGGTGTCCAAAACCAAACGCAATTTTCCGGGGTGAGCCCCGGTCCGTAGGTTCTGAACGACAGGTCCGCCCGATGTATCCGCGGGCGGTGGTGCAGCAGGCGGGCTGGTGGCCACCTTGGGTATTGCTGCCGGTGGAGGCTCGGCTTGAGGAGGCGGCGCTTGGGGCTGTGCCTCACTCTCTTCCGATGCTTCCGGTTCTACCTCATCACCGGGAACAAGGCTGGTCGGCATGTTTCCGGCAGATTGAGGATCTTCAAATTCGCTCACTTGGGTCTGAGCGAGGGTGGTAGGCTGCGCAGCTGGCCCTGCAGCATCCTGTTGAACCATAACTTCAAGCTGTTGAACTAGCGCCTGAATATCGCCTTCAACTGCGACTAATCGCACAATTGCAGGCTTCATCACTTCGAATTCCTTGCGCAGATCAAGTACAGCGTTCTCAAGGCGCCTAAAGCGTTGATTTGTATCGGTAATATTCTCTGAGAACAAGGTGCTGACATTCACACCTTTAAGAGGTTTAAGGGCGGGCAACCCGTTGGGCATCGTTTCCTGGGCGGGCGTCTGACCAGGTTCGGCTGGTCTGTTATCATAGCTGGGTGGCGCTACGATAGGTGATGAAAACCCTTCATTGCTGGCGGATGAAGCGGCTTCCTGAGAGGCACTTTCGGATGAATCTGAGCTGGAAAAATCGGGTATAATCTGCTGGCTGCAGGCTGTAACAACCCACATCGTAAACAAGAATCCTAAACATAAACCTATGTTTTTGGTCATAAAGAAAAAAACCAGCTGCCCGCGGAAGTGCGGAAAAAGAAAAGATAGAAATGAATACTCAGTTTAGTGCCCTGTAATGACCGATATACCCAAGAATCAAATCACTACATATAAAATGATATACAAAATAAGGGGCTTAGGAAAGCACTGGATAAAAAGAATATGCATATTTTTCCCCTTATGTGTAAAACAATACCGCGCCTATTGTGTCAGCTTTGGAGTTGAGTTACCCTTTTTTGTATTCAGTAAGCCAAATAATAAACAGAGGTCGCATGCGATTTTTCGCACTCATAATAACATTGTTCGGGTTTATATCCTCCGCCCAGGCCCAGATTATCTCAACAACGCAACCTCTGAGCTTTGGTGAAGCTGTCGTAACGCGTAACGATTCCGTTTATTCTATGTCGGTCGGAACTGATAATTCTGTGCTCTCTGACCCCGAATTCTTGATTATAGACAACCCCGTTCCCGGGATATACCAATACACTGGCGGCACGCCGTTCGACCCGATTACAAGTGTCGACATCGTTGTCAATACAAACCCCAACGCCGGTGGCGGAACGTTTACCCTCGATGACTTTAGCGTTGATTTCCCGGCAACACTCGATGTGAACGGAGACGCAACGATTACCGTTGGTGCGCGCTTGAATACGTCTGGAAATGGCGTAAATTATAATGGTAGCACAACATTCAACGGATCCTTAGATATGACGGTTAATTTTTAAGCAATAACAGGAAGCATGAAAATATGAAAAAACTACTACTGGGCTTCATCTTAGCGATGGCAATCACACCAACCGCAAAAGCTGACCTTTTGCTGACGCCTTATAACTTAGTCATAGAGGGGCGTGATAGATCCGCGCAGATGACACTCGTAAACACAGGCAATTACACAGAAGTTTATCGTCTTTCATGGTCACAGCTAAAGCAGGCTGGAGAAGAGGGCGGTTATATGGAAGATCCGGATGAAGACCAATTGCGCCTCCAGGATTTTGCTGTCTTTACCCCCCGCCAAATCACCCTGGAGCCCAATGAAAAACAAGTGGTGCGCGTTCGTGTACGCAGACCGGCAGAGCTTGCCGATGGTGAATATAAATCGCACCTGAAATTTTCTGCTATTCCGCAAAACCGAAAAGGGCTGCAGCCCCCAGAAGATAAAAATGCAGTAAAATTTGGCGCAAGCTTGGTTTACACGCACTCTGTCCCCGTTGTGTACCGCGTCGGCGAATATGATTGTCAAATAGGCTTTGGCCAGCCTCAAATATCAATGAACCAGGCCAGAGGTAAGCTTGAAATCAATGTGCCGTTGAGCCGTTCCGGGATCCATGGGGTTATTGGGCGTGTTATCGTAATGTATAAAGAGGATGGGGGTGAGGAAAGACAGCTTACATCAGCTTCAGGGGTTAATATGTTCCCTGAGATAAACAGCCGCAACCTGAAAATACATACAAATGAAACTGGATTAAAGCCAGGTGTGATGACACTGAAGTTTGTGAAATACGAGGGTGTATCAAGCGAGCAAGTTGTATTTGCCGAGAAGTCCTTTCCCATTCGTAATTAACGCATGTTCCGCCAATAAAAAAGCGGTGGCCTTGACCACCGCTTTTGAAAAAATGATTAGAGACTTAAATTAATAAGCAAAGTTGATCGTAATCACAACATCTGTGTTACCACCGAACGCAGTACCCGCTGGGATAGCATCACCAATAGTGATCAAGCCACCAATAGCAACCTCTTCCGGAGTACCGCCGGTTAAAACTGTAACCTCTGGCGTTGTATCAAGAGCCGCTGGTACGGCCACTGCAACGGTTTCAGTCGCTGTAACGAACGTCAGAGCGCTCAAAACGATATCTGTGTTGTCAAAGTTGTCGGTAATCGTGCCGGCAATACTGATCTGTTGGTTGTCAACACCTGTCGGCGTCTGAACAGTAACAGAACCAGAATTCGTTGAAGCGACAGATTCGATCAGAACCGAGCTTGTAATACTTCCTGTCGCGGCAGTTGGTGCAGCCGCAGCTAGAACAGGCGGAATACGAATTGTTGGTGTTTCTGTACCGGCGACGCTCACAACCCATGTTCCGAAATCGATATCATTACCCGCTGCAATAACAAGAGCTGGTGCCGTTGCGAAATCTGCTGAAATTGTTACCTGAGAATTTGCCGGATCTGGCGACGCTAATAATGTGAGTGCTAACGCACTGCCCACCATCAGCAATTTTACTTTATTGTGTTTCATTTTTAGGTTTCTCCTTAAAAATATAACGCCCCTCTTGGACGGTTGTTGAAAAAGCTTTTCCTAAGTTACTCAACGAAAAATAGAACTGCAGTTGCAATCTACAAAACTATCCTTCAAGGATATTATCACATGAAAACAATTAAATCATTCTTAATTCACTAAAAAATAAACAGAAAAATATACGAAATTAAAGATATATATACTTATGTATAATAAATTGTGCATTTTGATTGAGGCTAAGCCGCGGATATGCTTTAATTTTCCTATCTCTCTGCACGGCTTAGCAGATCAATAAAACGCCCCGGATCCACCTTTCATGCACGTTCCTCTTAAAAAAACGGCTCTGTGTTCAACGCTTCTAAGCGCCGCATTGCTGAGTGTATCTACGCCATGTTTAGTGATGGCTTCCGAAATTGGCGCTGATGCTCCCGTGACACAATCTGCTTTTATGAATGACTTTGTGAGACGGATGAAGAATGGATATCAGCGTTCCAACACTTTTTTGCAGGACGCTGGAATAATCTTAAAACCGCTTGATCTGCGTGGGCTGCCCCCGGGTGAAAACCTGATTTTCGAAACCCGCTTGCCCAGTAAAGTCAAAATTGACGGCACAATCCTCGCCGAAGTCGGCGAAGACACACTTTTATTCTCTCTAAGAGATATCATCCAAACCTTAGATTTTCCCATTGATTATAATCCGGACACACAAACATTTTCAGGTTGGTTTATCCGCGAAAACAAAACATTCAACATGGATGTACAAAGCGGAATCGTGCAATCCGATGGAACCGAATACAGGGTTTCTGACGATGCCATCATTACGGACGATGATATTCTCGTCTCCCTCAGCGATTTTGAAAGCTGGTTCAAAGTTCACATTGAGCCTAACATTTCAACGCAGACCCTGAAGCTCGACCCTGACTATCCTTTGCCGATCATGGAACGCTATGAACGTCGTCAATTCGAAGCCAGAAACTTTACAAGAAAACCCGCTGAACTCCCACGTGGCGAAGACGGTTATAGATTATTCGCACCCCCGCTTATCGATGTGAATACACGTTCAATCATGCGTGAGCGTGCGGATTCTGAACGTACAATAGATCATCGCGTTAATATCAACACCGCTAATGAAATTGCCTACGGAACATTGCAAACTAATATTTCTGCCACGGATGAGGAAAATATTACGAATATCCGTGCAACCTATCTGCAGGAATCTGCGTACCCAGAACTGCTCGGCCCTCTAAAGGCGCGTCGTTTCGAACTGGGTGATGTTTTGCCTACGCGTGACCCTCTGACCGGCGGCGCAGGACCGGAAACAGGTTTTAGAATGACAAACGCCGACCCGTTCGTACGTCAGACCCTACCATCCACACAAATCACCGGCTATATCTTCCCTGAATGGGATGTAGAGCTTTATCGTGAAAACGCATTGATTGATTTCCAGACAACCGATGAAAACGGCTTCTATGCTTTTAACAACGTCCCCTTGCTCTCAGACGAAAACTATTTCCGCATCGTCGCCTATGGTCCCCAAGGAGAAATTCGTGAAGAAACCGCCTATGTCCCCTTCGACACCAATCGCAGGGCAACAGACACGGCGGTATATGACGTCTCTGTAACATCTCAAAATCGTCAGTTTTACCAAAAATTCGACAGCAAAGATGAAGACAAAAACACGCCCCATTTTGTCGGCTTTTTGGAAACACCTTTGACCGGCAACGCCGCCCTACGATTGGGCGCAAGATATCGCCAGGAAGACGGCGAGAACAAAGCCTATGCCAGTGCAAACGTCTCTACCGTATACCAGGGCGCACTCCTGAATGCCGGCGTGGCAATGGACGAACAAGGTGAAATGGGCGCGCAGTTTGTCGCCAACCGCCAATTTGGGCGTCACCGCGCCCGTGCAGATTTAAATTTGGCAACGGATAATTATACCCCGGGCCGAAACACCGATAATGTCCAAACGCTATCCAATAGCTACACGCTGGAAGGACCGGTGCCTCTTTTAGGGATTGGTGTAAACCCAAGATACACTGCATCCTTGGGATATGCCCAAAGGTCTGATGGGGAAGACACGATGACTGGTCTCTTCAACTACAACACCAGTTACAGGAACCTGAGCTACAATCAAACATTTAACTACGTTGACGCTAGTTCAAGCGCAACTGGGGAAAAAATAAACTCTCAAACATCTGTGACCGGAACGCTGGGAAGAAGCTCCCTGCGCGGTCGTGCCAATTATGAAATAAAACCAGATTCTCATCTCGATAGCCTTGCTGCCTCGTGGAGCTACAACTACAGCAACGAGCTTGAAGGACAGATTGGCGTGAACAGAGCCATCGAAAGCGGCGTAAACAGCTACTCCGCGCAGCTCAACTGGCGTCCGGAATATGCCACAATTTCCCCGCGTTTGACCTATGATAGCGAAGGCAATATGGAAGGAACCCTGAACACCCGTTTCGGTTTGAACCGCGTGGAGGAAACGGGTGATCTCATCTTCTCACGCGACTTTATCTCAAACTCCGGAGCCATTACCGCTTTTGTTTACCTCGATAAAGACGGCAACAAAATCTTTGATGGAGACGATGAGCCCATCCGCGACGCAACTGTACGAACCCCGCAAAACGGCGGAAGTAAGGCAACAGACGAAACCGGTGTTGCCTTCATATCGCGTCTGCGCCCGAACCTGATCACGGATGTTTACGTCGAACAAAATAGCCTCGAAGATCCATTCTGGATCCCGGCAGGCGAAGGTGTCTCGGTCATGCCGCGCACCGGTACAAACGTGAAAGTCGAAATCCCCATCCACATTGCCGGCGAAATGGACGGCACCGTATACGTTAAAAGGCCAGACGGTACAAGCTCTGCATTGCGCGGTGTATCTCTGACGCTCTATGACCAAAAAGGAGAAGTCGTCCAGACGACCGACGCTGGACCCGACGGCTTCTATATTTTCTCTTTAATTCCACCAGGAACGTATTCTCTGCTGGTTGATGAGCAGGGAATACCAAAAGATATCACTCGCCCCAAACCGCAAACCATCGAAATAGGCTATGACGGCACCACCATTTTCGCCAACGATATAACCCTGACAGGCGGGACGCAGGACGTTCCCAGCACAATTCTAGCTGATCTCAGCGATTATGAAGCCCTCCACCCACACATCGACTTTTCTAATACCAATTATAATATCGTCCTGAATTTAGGCGAATACGAATCCCGGCTCCTAACCTCCCTTGTTTGGTATCGTCTCAACAGCCGCTATGGCGATATTTTCGCAGGCACAAAGCTCTTCGTACCGCCTTCACAGAGCTACGCCAGCGCCCGCACCGGAAAGCACGCCTTGCGCGTGGGCCTGAACAGCGGCAATCTCGATGATGCATACAACCGCTGCCGCGCTCTTATCGCGCGCAACATGGAGTGTAAGGTCGAAATCTATCCCGCTGGAAGTGCCCAGCAGGAATTGGCACAAAACGCCCGTAATCAGTAAAACCCTGCCCAATCTCCCATATTCTGTGGAATACAAATACAATTTTCCGATTTTTCTTGGCGAAACACCCCCAAATTAGGTATAGTCGGATTCTCTAAAGACATAATGCAGGACTATGAGTAATGGGTTTCAAACGTACCCCCGAAGGAAGAGTGTTCTTCCAGGGCGCAGATCAAATAGCAAACAAAGGGCCATCTAGCAGGGAAAACGATGCTGAGAGACCATCTCCGGCCTCCGCAAATGACGCGCCGCCGCGCCCAAAAGACCGCGTGCCTGCATCACAACAGCTCTTACGCAATGACACCAGAGGCGAGCAAACACAGACACAAATCGTATCGCTGCTCAAAAGCTTGAACGAACGCCTAAAGATTACACAGGCCGAGCGCGATAAAATGATGCATGAGCTGCAAAAATATCGTCTCCTGATCGAAGACCTCGAAGATAAATCCGCCCGTAACGAACGTTTAACCCTCGACCTCGAGCACCAACTCCAACAAAGCAAAAAAGAGCCCGGCGCACCGGACGCAAAAGTCTTGGAAGCCGAAAAAATCGCCCGGGCAACACTTAAGGAGCTCCAGCAGACCCGCAAGTATTTGGCGGAAATGGAAGAAAAACAGCGCCAGCAAACCGAAGCGCTGGCCGACAAATTGACCAAAAGCGGATCTAACTACGCTGCGCTGTCTCGCCGTATCAAAGATACTGAAACCCGTCAAACGGAAATGGATGAGAAGGTTGATGAGGCCATAACCCAGCAAGCCAAATTGCTTCGCAAAGTCGACAAAGCCATCGAAGATCGCGTCCGCTTTATGCGTAAAATTGAGCGTATCGAGGAAACCGTCATCCAGACCCGCGATTCATTGAACGCTAAAGCTATGGTTCTACTAACGGAGCAGGGCGCCGCCGCACAAAGCGATTACAATGAAATCGACGTCAAAAATCCTGAGACACTTGCTGCCATAAAGCAAGGTCAGGATAAGCATACGCCGCACGCACCTGAGCAAAGCAATGCCCATAAAGTTCAGACCGCCATTGCTGTCGCGGCAATGTTGATCATCGGCGTTAGCGCTGGTCTTCTTTGGAATGTATTGCAAAACCGCAGCGCACAAACGCCGCTCAATGCTGCGCAAATCTCTCAAACATCCGAATGGGAAAACGTGGACATCGAGCCCCAAGAGACGTCTGCGCTGGAAACCCCGCCGGAAGCACCATTAAATGAACCCGCCCCGGTAACCTCCATGGATTGGGCCATCGAAGACACTATCGCCGAAGCAGCGCCTGAAACTGAAGAAGAAAATATTGCGCAAGCCCTTCAACAAGAAGAAACTGTCATTGAAGATGAAGAGCCTGTTCAGGAAGCGGCCTCGGTTGAAGAAGCCGCCGAACAAGAAGACACAAGCAACGATCTCGGCGCAATAGATGTTCAGGATGAAGAACAACTCATCGCCCTTCTCGAAGACAACCCGCAAAAACTGGCTGAAGAGCTCAACGCGATCGAACCGCAAAACACGCCGCGCGCTGCCGTTGAATCTGTAACAACTGCGCCTGTCGAATCGCTCCCAACTAAGACGGAGCAAGAACTCAGAAGTCTGATAAATCCTGACTCGGGTTTGCCCAATGCTGTAAAAGCAATTGAGGAACAGGCTTTTAAAGGCATGTACGAAGCGCAGCATGACCTTGCCGCGATTTACACTGCCGGCCATGGCGGCGTACAGCAAGACTATAAACGTGCAGGTTTCTGGTTCGAGCGCGCCGCAGAAGGCGGGATCGCCAACGCGAGCTATAATCTCGGAGTCCTCCATCATCAGGGCCTCGGTTTCGAATCCAACATCGACGAAGCCATGCGCTGGTATGGCCGCGCCGCCGCGCAAGGCCACCCCGAAGCGCAATATAATCTCGGCATCGCCTATATCGAAGGCATCGGCGTCACCTATGACCCCGTCAAAGCCAGCCAGTATTTCACCAACGCCGCCCGCGGCGGCATCATGGAAGCGGCCTATAATCTTGGTCTCATCTATGAAAACGGCTTGCTGGGCAACACAAAACCTGAAGAAGCGCTGGTCTGGTACAAAGCCGCCGCTGACCAAGGCAGCCCCGAAGCGCGCCAAGCCCTTGAAGCGCTGGCCAAAACCCTCGGTATTGATGTCGAAGATGTAAACCGCGTCATTGAAGAGGCGAAACCTACAGATATCTCCGGGGCCACGCGTGGTGCTGATAAAGAGAGCAATGCGGTATCTCCCGTCATTATCACAAAAGATTTGGCGAACGCGCCTGAGAATTTTCAGACTAATCCCGCGCTGATCGCGCAAATTCAGGATTATCTCATGCGTTCGGGCCTCTATCCTGGCCCCGCTGATGGTGTTGGCGGCGCATTGACCGAAGACGCCATCCGCGCTTATCAGGCCCAAAACAATCTGAAAACCGACGGCCTTCCATCGCAAAGCCTGCTGGGGCACATGCTCTCAAACGGCGACGAAGGTCAGGGCTCCCGCTATAACTAATATCGCTTAATATCGCTCTGGCCGTCCAAGCCACCCGGCGTGCACCCACCAATCCGGGTTTTCCTCCGCCATTGCTTTCGCCGCATTCTGCGCTTCATGCTCATGTTCAAACAATCCAAAACAGCTTGATCCAGATCCGCTCAGGCGCGATAAACGGCATCCCGTCTGCGCCTCAAGTCCCTGCAGCGCATTCCTGATCTCGGGGACAATCTCGCACGCCGTCTGCGTCAAATCATTCCCGGTGCCTTCCAAAAACGCTACCAAATCATTCAGCGTGTCAAACCGTGTGGGCAGGGGTAAAGGTTCTCGGTGCACACCGCTATAACGCATAAACACATCCGCAGTTGCGCACGGCTTACCAGGATGCACCAAAACAATCGGCGTTTCGGGAATATCGGGGACCGGATCAATCACATCGCCAATCCCGCGAATACGCGCTGCCCTGCATGGCAGACACACCGGAATATCCGCGCCCAGCCGCGCCATAAGCCCCGGCAGATAACGCTGCGTCTTGGGCAAACCCCACCACTCCAAAAGTCCCCAGATCACCGCCGCTGCATCGCTCGACCCACCGCCCAGACCAGATCCTAAAGGCAAATTCTTGGTCAGGCTCGCACGAATATTTGGCGGTTTATGCGCAGCCTGCGATAGCGCCCATGCCGCCCGCACAACAAGATTGGCCGAAGATGGACTGGAATCCAGCTCCTTAGGGCTAAAACTTCCTGCAAACGGTCCACTCACATCAAATTGAAAATCCGGCGATGCGGCAATATCAAGGCTGTCCCCGATATCCGCAAACGCAATCAGGGAATCTAGCGTGTGATAGCCGTTATCCAGCCGCCCGGTAACATGCAGGTAAAGATTAATCTTTGAGGGTGCAAAAACGCTGAGGCTCTTGGTCTGTGTAGAACTCATACCATGGAATTTATAGCAAAGCGTGTTAGAATTCTATGGGGAATTCTATTCCAAAACCTCGCGAATATCGTCTGATGCAGTCGGCTCCGCATGCGCGGCCTTCGTGACCGGTAAATCTGCCGCCAACCCTTGCTCCATCTTCACAGCAATTTCATTAAGCAGCGTTTCATCATCGCTGTGGTTCTTCGCGCGGGACCATTGGAATCGCGCTTCCAGCTTGCGCCCGATCTGCCAATACGCATCCCCCAAATGATCGTTGATCACAGGGTCATAAGGCAAAAGCTCAACAGCTTGCTCCAAATGCGGCACAGCCTCAGCGTAGCGTCCCATCCGGTATAAAACCCATCCCAGAGAATCCGTGATATAACCATCCTCAGGGCGTAGCGCCACGGCCTTGCGGATCATCTCCAAAGCCTGTTTGAGGTTCAATCCCTGATCGGCCCACGAATACCCCAGATAATTCAAAACATAAGGATGATCGGGCTTAAATTCTAAAGCTTTCTGAAGATCGGTCTCCGCCTTGTCCCACTCGTCCAGTTGCTCATACGCCATGCCGCGCACATAATGAATGCGCCAGTAATCTGCAGTAATCTCACCATCCAATTGCTTCTCAGCCTGATTATACGCATCAACAGACTCCTTGAACTGCTCCGCGCGGCGATACACATCACCAATCTGAATAAGCGCATCAACATCATCATGCGTCGCAACCAAATCACGCAGCTCCGCTAAAGCGTCTTCTGTGCGGCCTTTCTCTTCCAGCAAATCTGCCGCCAGCCTGCGCGCTTCAAAATATTTCTTATCCTCTGGACCAATACTCTGGAACAGCACTATCGCTTCATCAAAGCGGTTATTGCGCGAAGCAATATACCCCAAAAGCAATTTCACATCCGAGCGCGCAGGGTTCAAATGCAGCGCCAGATTGGCAAAAATCCGCGCGCTCTCATCGCTGTAATCGCGGTACAGCACGCGCGCCATATCAAACATAGTCTCTGCCAAGCCGTCTTCGGCTGTCTTGACACGATCAAAAATCTTCAGATCGCCGCCCGCATCAATCTTCGCAATCTTCTGCGGCAAGGTGGCGTTCTCCGGATCAATCTCCAAAATCTTCTCATACAGCGTCCGCGCCGTATCAACTTCGCCGATATGTCCGTAAATATCGGCAATTCGCTCCATATCAACCGCGCTCAGATCTGGCGCAAGCAAAGCTTGCCCAAGCAAATCTTCAATATGGTCATGCTGCCCTAAAAAATCGGCAATCAAAATCGCATGATAAATATGAATAGTGCTGCCCTTTAATGCATCCGTGTTGTAAACCCCCACAGAAGCATCCGCCCAGCTATCCAGCATGGGCATAATGAAAAGCGACAACCCGCCCTTCGGCATAGTTTCAACCGTGGTCCGCGCGGTTTCATACTCTTTATTCTTAAACTGATCCATCGCAACGAACAAAAGCGCCAGTGAGTTCTGAGGTTCGTCTTTTAAAACCTCTTCCGCTTGCTTAAGCGCAAGATCGACATCCCCCGCACCCATTGCCAAAACCATCGCACGCTTCTTCAAATCCACATCATCCGGAGAAATCTCCAAGATCTTGTCGATATATTGCGTTGCTTTTTTCCAATCGTGGTTCCGCTGCGCAAAGCGCGACGCCAGATAATTCCCCGATAGCGTAGAGCGCGAAAACGGCTGGTTAAGGCCTGGGCTGACATAAACGCTTTCACCCGCCGGCGTTGTCACAATGATGCGCTGCTCCGCAGATTGCTCCGCTGGCTGCGGGCAAAGGCCAATCAAACAGGTCAAAAATGTTGTTATCGTTTTCAAAATATCGCTCCGAAATCTATTTTAGGTCAGAAATATTAATATTTACGCTACATATTGGGATAATTCGGACCGTCGCCGCCTTGCGGTACAACCCAATTAATATTCTGTGACGGGTCTTTGATATCACATGTTTTACAATGCACACAATTCTGAGCGTTAATCTGGAATTTCGGGCTACCCGATTCATCCGTCACAAACTCATAAACCCCGGCGGGGCAATAGCGTTGAGACGGACCGGCGTATTCAGGCAAGTTCACGTCCACCGGAACACTCGGATCAATCAGCTTCAAATGACAGGGCTGATGCTCTGCATGATTGGTATTTGAAAACGAAACCGATGTCAGGCGATCAAACGTCAAAACCCCATCGGGCTTCGGATAAACGATTTTCTCGCAAGCTTCGGCTTTCTTAAGCTGCGCGTGATCGGCATGATTTTTCAACGTCCATGGCGATAACCCCATTGTGATGGTTTCGTAAACCGCATTGAACAACCCAAGCCATAAACCTTTGTGAAATCCGGGGCGGATATTGCGCACTTTCTTCAATTCCTTCCACACCCAAGACTTCTTCATCATCTCCGGATAAAGAACGCATTCGCTGCCAAACCCTTCGGCAGATTTTAGATGCTCTATAATCGCTTCTGCCGCAACCATGCCTGATTTCATCGCGGTATGATTGCCTTTAATCTTGGGCGTGTTCAAAAACCCGGCCGTGTCGCCAATCAAAACGCCGCCCGGAAAGGATAATTTCGGAATGGATTGAAAACCACCCTCAACCAACGCCCGCGCGCCATACGCAATTCTGCGCCCTCCTTCCAACAAAGGTGCAATCGCCGGATGTGTTTTAAACCGCTGCATCTCTTCATACGGGCTAAGATAAGGGTTCTGATAATCAAGCCCGACAACAAAGCCGATCGACACCAGATTATCTTCAAACTGGTAAATCCATGACCCGCCATAGGTCTTCTTATCCATCGGCCAGCCCAGCGTGTGAATAATGCTTCCCGCATTAAACTTCGCCGGATCAATCTCCCAGATCTCTTTAACACCCAAACCATAAGTCTGCGGATCGCTATGCGCGCGCAAATCATATTTCTGAATAAGCTGCTTGGTCAAAGATCCGTGACACCCTTCGGCAAACACAACCTGCCGTGCATGAATTTCCATCCCCGGCTCAAACGCATCGGTTTTCTCTCCCGCCTCATTCACGCCCATATCGCC
>CAYGNI010000050.1:0-13484 GCA_964351195.1 uncultured Micavibrio sp. | reverse complement strand
TTTGAGCATGACTTCCGCTACCGCGTGTTCACGCTGCTTTTAGATATCGATAACATGCCGAAATTAAAGACGTTTTCGCATAACCGCTTCAATCTCTTCAGCCTTTACGACAAAGATCACGGCCCTAGAGACGGCTCGCCCCTAAGACCCTGGATAGAGGCCGCAGCCAAAGCCAAAAACATCGACATCACAGGCGGCAAAATTTATATGCTGACCTTCCCGCGCGTACTGGGCTATGTCTTCAACCCCATCACGCTCTATTTCTGCTATAATAAGGGCGATGCCCTCAAAGCCATCCTCTATCAGGTTAAAAACACCTTTGGCGAACAACACTCCTACCTGCGTCCCGTCGAGGACGGCGAAGCCACAATCAAACAGGAATGTGAGAAAGTCTTTCACGTCTCCCCGTTCATCCACATGGACTGCACCTATAAATTCACGCTCAAGGAACCGGGAGAAAAGCTAGGCTTCGCCATCCACCAATTCACCAAAGACGATGAAAAAATCCTCACCGCCACATGGGACGGCAAACGCCGCGAGCTCACAGATAAAGCCCTTTTATCAACGCTTTTCACCCACCCGCTCTTAACCATGAAAATCATCGTAGGCATTCACTGGGAAGCCCTTAAACTTATGCTCAAAGGCGCAAAATATATCCACAGACCCCTACCGCCCGAAAAAGATGTCTCTTAAATTATTGAAATCACACATGATCCGATCTAGGTTAATCAACGAATAAAGCAAAAAACATAAAAGAGTAATGAGGATCATTTTCAATGCGCTATTCCACAGATGCGAGTATTACTGACACGCTGACCGCCGTTGATATTATTGTTCACTCTCCCGAGGCCCTGCAGGATTTTATCGCCAAGCATTTAACAAAACGCAAGGGATACAAACCCAGCCGCGCCATGCATATGGTACTCCACCTGATGACCCACATCCAAGAAGGGCAACTGGATATCGTTTTACCAAACGGAACAACCATGCGCTTCGGCGGCAAGGTTAAAGGCCCGAAGGCTATTCTGCGCATCCATAACGACCGCGTTGCGCGCAAATTCCTGATCGGTGGACAGCTTGCATTTTGCGAATGCTATCTCGACGGCGATTGGTCCTCTCCCGATATTGCCACATTTTTCGAGCTTATTTTGCGCAACGCCCAAGGTATGAAAGAAAAACTGCTCGGCAAGAAATGGACACGTATTCTCTCAAACCTCTCCCACGCCTTACAACCTAATTCCAAGCGAGGCTCTAAGAAAAACATCTACCGCCATTACGATATCGGCAATGATTTCTATGCCCGCTGGCTCGACCCGTCCATGACCTATTCCTCTGCCCTGTTCGCCGATGGTATTCAGGATCTTGAAGCCGCACAAATGCGCAAATTCGAAGAAATGGCGCGCCGCCTTGAACTCAAACCCGAACATAAGGTTTTGGAAATCGGCTGCGGTTGGGGCGGATTTGCGGAATATATCGCTAAAACAATCGGCTGCAAAGTTACCGCCATCACAGTCTCACAGGCACAATATGATTACGCTGTGGAACGAATTCGAAAAGCAGGTCTCAGCGATAAAGTCGAAATCCGTCTTGAAGATTACCGGGATGTAAAAGGCAAGTTCGATCGCATAGCTTCCATCGAGATGTTCGAAGCCGTCGGCGAAGCCTATTGGCCTACCTTCTTTAACACCCTTAAAAGCCGTCTCAAAAAAGGTGGCCGTGCAACCCTCCAAATTATCACAATTTTGGACAAAGATTTCGATACATATCGCAAAGGTGCGGACTACATCCAACGCTATATCTTCCCCGGCGGCATGCTACCATCCATGACCGCACTCAGCGATCAGATTAAAGCTGCGGGGCTTAATAAAGGTGATCACATCGCCTTCGGAAAAGATTACGCCAAAACCCTCAAAATCTGGAACGAAACGTTTCAAAAGGCATGGCCGGATTTAAACTCTGAAATTTTAGATATTCGTTTCAAAAGATTGTGGGAACAATATCTGTGCTATTGTCAGGCAGGCTTTAACACTGGGTCTATCGACGTGATTCAAATAAACATAGATAAACAATGAAAATAAAGCTTCTTAACATCACCCTGATCCTTTGGAGCCTCTTTCTAACAGCAGGATGCGCCGCAATGAATATTGATTCTTATAAAGACACAGCCCCGGAACTAAAAATTGAAGAGTATTTCACAGGGCAAACAAAAGCTTGGGGCGTCTTCCAAGACCGTTTTGGCAAAGTCCGCCGCCGCTTTGAAGTCGATATAAACGGGACGTGGGATGAAAAAACCCAAACCTTAAAACTTGTCGAAGATTTCAACTATGATGACGGTGAAACAGAGCAACGCATTTGGACCATCATTAAAACCGGCCCTGACACTTATACAGGAACAGCAGGAGGCGTGGTCGGTGAAGCTCTTGGCCAATCCGCAGGCAACGCGTTTAATTTCAAATACACATTTGATTTGCCGGTTGAGGGCAAAATCTGGCGTGTGAAATTTGATGACTGGATGTATTTGCAAAACGACACGGACATTTTATTCAATAAAGCCACAATCAGCCGCTGGGGCTTCACGTTAGGCGATGTCTATATCTTCTTTGATAAAAAACCGCGTTAACAAAGGGTTACTGGCTTTCTGCCGTGACAATCGGCGTCAAACGGCGGTATTCAAAATCCGATCCACGTGCTGAAAACTTAAGCCCGATCCATTGCTGCGTCTTGGCGTCATACCAAAGATCAAGCGGCAAGCTCGCCTCCACTTTATAGTGATCCGCCTCAACCGTTTCCTGAGACGTTGAGTACTCTTCACGCCCAATCTTCGTCAGGCTCACATCCTCAATTTCGCCTTTTTGCGTATTGAGCAATTTATCCGCCTTCAGACTCTTAATATTCCAATAGCTTGTCGTGTATATGTCTTTGGGCGCTTCATAGGCCTCTTCTTCCGCATTCTTGGTGACATCAACTTCAACCTTGTCACCCCATGTCGCATCAACGGCATAATCATCACCATCATCATCTGTCTTCGAAGTCATAGACAGGATCTGATCCCCCTTCCAAACCTCTTCATTGGAATGCTCATAATTGAATGCCGTAATAGGCCCCAACTTGTATTTCATCTCAATATCAATCAGAACACGGGTTTTATCACCATCTTGCTCAAATTTCACGCTGTGCATGCCAAACGGCTTACCGTTACGCAAAATCTCAAATACAATCTCATTACTATCCGGCACAACAGCTTGCGCAGGCACGGAAAACAATAAAGCCGCTGTAAATAAAAATATCTTTTTCATGATGTTTCCTACGTTCGTCCCTCCAAAGCGGATTATACCTTCTTCTTCCAAAATGTCATTTGAGAAATAGTATGCTGATGCTTACGCGCTGTCTCTCGAATAACGAATGGAATGTCGCGCGGTTCCGCAATCATTTCAAATTCAGGTGACAGCGCATCCGCAATCCCTTCCAACGTTGTATAGCTCTCGCCTGTAGCAGCCTTAAACCCGCCCAGCCATTTCTCACGCGGCGTAAAATCCTCGAGCCACGTATAAGGCGAGGTCAAAACCAACATCCCGCCAGCGCGGATACGGTCTTTAATGAGATCCAGGAATTGCGCGGGATCATAAAGCCGATCAATCAAATTCCCTGCAAACACCAGATCATAATCCTTGAATTTCGCAGGCAGATTGCATGCATCACCCTGCATAAAACTGATACGGTCTTTTACGGCCTCATAGCCCTCAAAATCCCCAAGCTTCACGTCTTTATATGTAACAAGCTCGCCCTCATCATAAATGATGTAGCGCTGCGAGCCCCGCGCTTGCATAGCGCTCGGTGCCTCAATCAACCGCGCAGAAAAATCAATCGCATCGACATGCGCAAAATCTTTGGCAAGCTCAAACGAAGAACGCCCCGTCGCGCAGCCCAAATCCAGCGCCCGGCCTTTAGGCCCATCATAAACCTCCCGCACAGCCTCAATACAGGCCACCGGGAAATTGGCAACGCCAAAGCGATCTTCGCCGTAATGAAATTCAATATATTCGGAAACCATGCGGTCCGTTTCATAAACACTCACTTCGGCTTTCACCAATGGCTCGGCCTCAACATAGCGCAATCCCGAATACTGGAAGAAGTGCCGACGGAAGGCATAACGGGAATCCTTCAGCGCATAATTCCCCGTTGAAATCCAGGCGCCCCCTTTAAAAACATTATGCTTTCCATCAAATGTCGGCGTGGAGAAATCATCATAAATCGGATGAACTTTAAATCCCTCATACCCATCAATCGGCGTTTCGGTCCATTGCCAGACATTACCGATAATATCGTAAAATCCGCCCGGCCCTTCATAGCGGTTTATGGGACACGCCGATAATTCCCCTTCCAGATTAATATTCCCTGGCGCAACCTCCCAATCGGGCTGATCCGCCGCAATCAGATTGCGCAGGCAATACCATTCAGCTTCCGTAGGCATACGAATGGGCTTGCCTGTAACTTCGGATTTCCAGCGGCAAAACGCCGCGGCCTCCAGATAATTAATATCCACTGGCCAATCCCAGGGCATATCAATGACTTCCAGCATCGCGCGGTAACGATAGCTCTTGCCCTCTTTCACCCAATACACAGGATGCTCAGCCTCGCGGTAGCGCGCCCAATTCCAGCCCTCTTCATCCCAGTAGTCGCGGGTTTTATAGCCCCCCGCCTCGACGAAATCCAAAAACTCCTGATTAGACACCAGATATTTCGAAGCTTTAAACGCCTTCACATCAGCTTCAAAAGCCCCGTATTCATTATCCCACCCGTAATAGGTGTTATCCTCACCCTTCCCAAGCCTCAGAGTCCCACCCGCAACCGGCAGTAATTCATTCTCAGGTGCCGACCCGCTCTCGCAGCAAATCTCGCTCCAGAACGCATGTGGCCGCACCATTTCCAAAGGCAACTCCCGCAGCAATACAGCACTCGTCTCCAAATGAATACGCTCATGCTCAATCCCCATCATGATCAGCCAGAGCGGATCATCCCACTCAACAGGAACCTTAATCTCACATGTGCGAATAAACCGGTCGACAATCTTGCGCGTCTGATCCCGATACGCTTTAACCGCGGCCGAATAAGGCCATTCGTAATGCGCCTCATTAAGATCATCCCACGACATCTCATCCACGCCAATTGCGAGCATCGATTCCAGCGCAGGATCAACGCGCTCATCAATCATCTTGGCGACATTCAACTTATTGATAAAAAACACGGCCGTATGGCCATAATAGAAAATCAGCGGATGCCGCAAAGGATTAGCCCGCGCCGTAAACGCCGCCTCACCATTCAAGCATTCAAAGATTGATTCATACAAAGAGAATGTCGCATGGAAATAATCCAGTACCTGTTGCCGCAAGGCCTCGGGCTTACCCTGATTTAAGACAGGTGTTTTGGTAACCCGGATATCATGTTCGGAAAAGTCGGAAGTCCGCCGCGCTAAATCAAGTGGTGACATGCTAAAAGAACCCTTTATTTTTTTCTCATCACCTTTTATTCGTAACACTCTGTCAAAAGATTACAAAAAAGACCCTAATACGGAATAATTTCCCCATCCCATGCAACAAGCTTACCGCTGTCTTTGGGAGTTAAATCGTCCAAAACTTTCAAAAGGCAAGAGGCGGAATAGTTTGGCATAAATAATTTTCCCTCTGGAACATTGCCCTGAAAGGGCTGTGAGAGACCAGTTGCAACAGTACCGGGGTGGAGAGCGGCTATCACTGCGTGTTTATACCGTCTCGAGACCTCAATAGCCGTGGTTTTCAAAACCATATTCAGGGCGGCTTTAGACGCGCGGTACGCATACCACCCCCCTAAAACATTATCCTCAATACTCCCCACCCGGGCGGATAAAGCGGCAAAAATGGATCGCTGATCCTTATGGATATGCTTGAGGAAATGCTTAGCCACCAAAGCAGGGCCAATGGTATTCACCAAAAAAAGCTTCTCAAAATTCGTCGGCTCTATGTCACGCAAAGCTTTTTCCGGCTGTGTGAGGCCATCATGCAGCATCCCACTCGCCGCAATAACCAAATCGAGCTTCGCGTTCTCAGCCGCTTGGGCCGCAGCCGCCTCAATCGATGCTTCATCGGCAAAATCCAAAAACCCGGTAATAACGTTTTCATGTTCGAACACCGCTTTAGAGCGCGAAAACGCATGAACGCAATCCACGCACCCCATCCCCGCCAGATGGTCAACAAAAGCAGCCCCAATCCCTCCAGAGGCTCCAATAACTGCTACATTCAAAGTATCATGAGAAAAAGAATTAAAAATATCCATGCCCATTAAATCTATTGCTCTTGTGAGGTCTTTTTAACATCCACGCCAAGAACGCGGAAGAGAATTGCAATTTGGGTAGCATAATTTGTACGCTCGCGCGCAAGAGCCTGTTCAGCGCTAGCCAGAACACGCTGAGCATCTACAACATCAAGGAAGCTAATCAAGCCCTGTTGATAGAGAGTTTCAGCTTGTGAAAAACTACGCTGACTCGAGCTAACAGATTTTTCAAGAGATGCCTGACGTTTTTTCGAAGACTCAATAGCCGCCAGTGACGTTTCTACCTCTTCGCTGGCCTCGCGCAACGCCTGCTCATAGTCAGCAAGTGCTTGCTCAGTTTGTGCAGTGGCGATATCAAAATTCGCATCCCGCACCCCACCATCGCTCAAAACCTGTTGGATCATAGCCGCAAGAGAGCCTATAAGGACTTCAGTAACAGGCCCCCCACTAACCCCGGCTGACCCTATACTCAATGTACCACTCAGCTCAAAACTTGGATAATAGTCCGCCTCCGCAACGCCTATATTAGCAGTGGCCTGTTTCAAATTAGCCTCGGCTTGCCGGACATCGGGGCGTGTAGACAAAACCTCAAGCGGTATGAGTTGTGGAATTGGACTTTTATAGGCCGGCGTTTCTTTTGAATCTTCTAAAAGCTCTTCATATACACCTGGAAATTGCCCGCTTAAGCTTGCAAGCCTGTTGCGGGAATTAAGAAGGCTCTCCTCGAGCGGCGGAATGTCAGCACGCAGGTTCTCAACGGACGTTTCTGCACGGCGTAAATCCAGCTCAGGTGAGAGGCCGGATTCATAACGGCTTTTAACAATAGAGAGCGTTTTTTCCTGTAACGCAACAGATTCACGCAGCAATTCAAGTTGTTTTTGGTTCCCGCGCAAACGTAGATATTCGCTGGCGATGTCAGAGCTTGTTTGCAAAACAACACTTTTCAGCTCCGCTTGCGCAGCTTCCAATCCTGCACGTGCTGCTTCAACATCGCGGCGAGTGCGGCCCAAAACATCGAGAGGCAAAACCACTCCTAAACCCGCGCTGACGCTTCTTGTCGTCGTTGCATCCTCGCTTTGACTGAGTTCCCGGCGTTCCTCTACATCACTGTCTATATCAGCATCTGCGCTCAGATTATCACCGGCACCAGCCAGTTCTACACGGGCCTGCGCTTCTTTAGCACGGGCGATAGCGGAGGCAATCTCAAAATTATTTTGCAGGCCAGCTTCCACAAGTCCATTCAGAACTTCGTCATCAAATCCCGTCCACCAATCTACCGCTAAACTCTGATCTTCTTTACCTTCGTTCAGCGCTTCCAAAACCTCCTGTGACACAAACTGGACTGGAGCACTTACATCGGGCTTCTGATAATCTGGCCCTACTGTGCAGGCAGATAAAGCACATGCACCAATCAGAAAAAAACGAGAGAGACTCATGATTTCTCCTCTTCCGCTTTAACTAGTTGTTTTTCCAACTCCTGCCCTGCATGAGCACGGGGCTTAAGATGCGGGGCAATCAAAGAATATCCAAGAGGCGCGAAATAAAGCGTGAACACGGTTGAAAGCCCAAGCCCACCGAAGATTACCCAACCGATAGCGCTGCGCGCTTCTGCGCCCGGCCCTTCACTTAAGACCAGCGGCAGAGCGCCAAGCACCGTTGAAAGCACGGTCATAATGACAGGGCGCAGGCGTACCCTAACACCCTCCATAATCGCCTCAGGCACATCTTTTCCTTCATCACGGATCTGGTCCATAAATTCGATGAGCAGGATCGCGTTTTTGGTCATCAACCCGATTAGCATAACCAGCCCGATCTGGCTGTAAAGATTAAGTGACTGCCCGGTGAGCAACAATGCGAACACCGCAGCCGCCAATCCAAACGGTACTGTAAAAATCACAATGAACGCGCTGCCCAGGCTTTCAAACTGTGCGGCCAGGACGAGGAAGACGACCAACAGCGCAATCAGGAATGTGAGTGCAACTTCATAGTTGGTTTCCTGCAATGTCGCAGCTTCGCCTAGGAAAATAACGCTATGGCCCGCAGGCAGAACTTCATCCGATATGGCGCGAATACGCGCTATTGTTTCACCAAGAGGCGCGCCGGGCTCAACGCCCAGATCAAGCTCAACCGCGCGGCGCTGCGCGTGACGATCAAGCTCTGCGGAGACACCGCGTTCCTTTACGGTAATCAGCGCGCTGAGGGGGACAAGCTCGTCATTTATATTTGTCACAAAAACGTTGAGCAAATCGCCCGCATCGTCAATCGCGCCACGCGCGGGCCCCATCATAACCGGCACAGCCTGATCATCAACGCTAAGATCTATCACGTCATACTCATCCACCATTACGCGTAGCACCTGGGAAATTCGGTCCATAGGCACGTTCAAGTCGTTGGCTTTTTCCCGATCGATATTGAACAGCATTTCCGGCTGAGAGGTATCGAACTGCACGCGTACATCTTCTATTTCGGGAACACGGTCCAAAAGCGCCTCGCCAAGAAGATCGGCGGCCTGAGCGATGCTTTCATAATCATTACCAAGAACTGCCAACTCAAGACCAGAGCCATTTCCACCACCCCCAAAGCTGCTACCTTGCACTATTCTAACTTGCGCCCCAGGCATATCAGACACAACCGCGCTGATTTCCGCAGCCAAGTCTTGCTCACTGATCTCGCGGACTTTCCAATCCTTTAAGGTACCTATAATAAAGGCACGGTTTTTATCCCACCTTCCGACAATAGAATAAATATCGGTAATAATACCTTGGTCTTTATAAGGCTGCAGCACGGCTTCGACTTTACGGGCCTGTTCATCGGAATACGCCAGAGATGCACCATCCGGCCCTGTTAGAAAGATACGCACCGCTCCGCGATCTTCGCGCGGCATAAGCTCTTGGTTCAGCATAAAGAATCCGCTAATACCACCTGCTGCAATCAATAAAGCAACACCCAAAACCAAAATCGGCATCGCCATGAGTGCTTTTAAACTTGAGAAATACCATTCCCCCGTGCGATGTCCAAAATTGTCAAGAAAATCTCTTATCTTTAAGATATAGGGATTTGTATCGGAGAGATGCGGCAGGCGCGACGCCATCATCGGACACAACGTGAGTGCTACAAAAGAGCTGATGACAACAGCCATCGCGAGCACTAGCCCAAACTCGCGAAACAACATTCCTGTCTCTCCAGGTAAGAAAGCTATAGGCAGGAACACGGATACGAGAGTAACTGTTGTGGCGATCACAGCAAAAAAAACTTGTCGCGTCCCTAATACGGCTGCGGCCATTTTTTCTTTACCCTCACTTCGCATGCGCTGAATATTTTCCAGCACAACAATTGCATCGTCGACAATGAGGCCTGTGGCCAAAACCAGCGCCAAAAGTGTCAGTAAGTTGATCGAGAACCCAAAAGCCCAAATAGCGGCCAAAACACCAATCAGTGAAATTGGCATCGTCACGGCGGGGATCAGCACGGCGCGCCATTGCCCCAGAAAAACGGCAATAACGACCAGCACAATCGCCATGGCAAAGCACAGGGTGAAGACCACTTCCATCAATGCGCCCTTAATGTATTCTGCATCGTCGGATGTTGTGACGATCGTAAAGTCGCGCGCGCGCTCATTGATTTGCTCCACACGCTTTTTGACCTCATTAGAAATCTCAATCGTGTTAGAACCCGCCTGGCGCACAATACCCAAACCAACGACCATTCGCCCGTTCAAAAGAGAATAGGATTCCGCCTCCATCGGCGCGTAATACACATCGGCAATGTCTTCAATGCGGATATTATCGCGCACATACAGCTGTTCAATCTCTTCGGGATCGACCACAGAGGCATAAGCACGAACAATTAAATCCTGCCCCTCGGATTTGTAACTCCCGGCCGGTACATCAAAACGAATATTGCGCAGTGTATCGATTACATCCGTGACAGGAACGCGGTATGCCGCAAGTTTCGCCGGATCGACAAGCACTCTTAACACACGCGGCTGATCACCGCTGAGGGGAACGTCGGCCACACCATCAATCGACAAAAGCTCAGGCGCAACGTCTTTTTCGATACGCTCGGCCAGTTCATATTTTGATAACGTATCACTATACGCGGAAAGCTGAATGATATCGCTAGCGTCATCATCGGCTTTGATCACCAGAACCTGATCGACGTCATCGGGCAATTGCCGCTGCGCGCGGCTTACCGCTTCACGCACATCACTGGCCGCGACATTGAGGTCAAAGCCAGGACGAAATTCCGCACGCATGCGCATGTTGTTTTCTTCGCTTGAGGATTCAATGCTACGTAAGCCCGACACGCGGGCAACTGCGTTTTCAAGAATGCTTGTGACTTCTGCGTCCATGGTTTGCGGAGAAGCGCCTTCATATTCCGCGCGCACGCTAACCACCGGGCGGTCAACATTGGGAAGCTCGCGTACATCTACGCCTAAAAATGCCGCCAGCCCACCCAGCATAATTAAAAAATTTACCACCGTGATGAGAATGGGGCGGCGTACACCAAGGGCGGTCAAGCTGTTGCCTAGATCTTTCATGGCTCCGTAGATCCTACCACTTCGACTTTTTGTCCGGGACGCAGACGCTGCAGCCCTTCAACAACGACATCTTCTCCACCTTTAACATCGCCATCAACAAGCGCGCGGCCTGCTTTACGAGCCACAACTTTTGCCGGCACCTTTTGGGCAACACCATCCTTAATGAGCCATATGAAAGAGCCATCCCGGCCCCATTGCACAGCAATTTCAGGTATTGTCGCGTAGTCTTCTCCCGGAATATCCCAGCGCGTTTCAAAGGACATGCCCGGACGCAAAAGATCGTCATCATTCTCAATTATGGCACGTGCCATCAAAGTTCGGCGCTGCGGGTCAACGCGGCTTTCTTGCGCTGATATATACCCGGAAAAAGTCAAAGACAAATAAGCCGGGGTTGTCGCCGTGATTTTCAGACTTTCTTCATCGGTATTTTGCAATGCGCCCGCCAGCGCCTCTGGCACTTCGAAATCAACGTAGAGAGCATCGCGCGCATCGAGCCCCGTAATCATTGTACCCGTATCAACGCGGTCACCGGGATCAACGCCCGGAATACCAACGATTCCATCAAAGGGAGCTTTAATCTGGCGGTCTTCCAGCGCCAGCTTTGCCTGTTCCAACGCGACTTGCGCAGCTTCAAAGTCCGTACGCGCAGCATCAACCTCGCTTTCCGGCACGCCTCCTGCTTTAACCGCAAGCTCATATCGATCCAGCATGCTCTGCGCATCTTTAAGTCGGACTTCGGCAAGTTTAACCGCAAGCTCTTCCTCACGTTTATCAAGCTGTACCAGCAGATCATCTTTTTTAACCTCTTGCTGAGCAATAAAGAAAACCTCTGTAACCTCTTCGGCCACAGAGGAATAAATTTCAACCGACAGACGCGCCCTACCGGTTCCAACTGCGCGGAATGTGCGGGTATTAGATGTAATGTCGACGGGCTGTGTAATAACCTTAACCGGAATATCACCACGCCCTTCAACAGGAGCGCGCTCATCAGCGTTCAAACCGACGGCAGACATTATCGCTTCATGCTGCCAAACCACAACACCAAGGATGATAACGAAAATAAGAAAGGGAAGAATTTTTTTCAGAACGATCTCCGCGTTTTCTCTATTTTAAGGGTATCATTAAGCAGGCTGATTAAAAGCTTAAATTAGCCATATAGAGTTTATACGCTCAGTTTTCCAGTATCCTTCGAAAAGTTAAATAAATAATGCGCAGGGTAGGCACAGTCATAAAAGGACATAACAAAGCATTAAACGTTACATCCCTGACAACAATTAAAAAAATGATATAGCCCTTAGATTGGTTGCGGGAGTAGGATTTGAACCTACGACCTTCAGGTTATGAGCCTGACGAGCTACCGGGCTGCTCCATCCCGCGCCACCATAAAGAGCTTCCGAACCGGAAGATGGACGTTTATAACGCCGCAATACCTGAAAAGCAAGCGCTTGATTGACTTTTTGTCCCCGCCCGATTAAATCTAGGTAAGAACTCACCGGAGGTGCCCCATACCCATGGGTTTCGCGGATCGACGCGAAAAGGCCAAAAGCCTTGCTGAGAGTATACTCCTAAACACCTGAAGCGGGTAATGCCGCCGGAGGAAGTGTGAGAGGACAAGATGAGCACGAACACCGAAATCACCATTCTGGGTGCGGGGATTATGGGCCTGATGGCCGCATATACCCTGGCCGATGAGCACGCCATCACGATTTACGATCCCAAAGGCTTCCCCGCGGACAACGCCAGCTTCATGGCTGGCGGCATGCTCGCCCCCTATAGCGAAATCGAGCATATGGACATGCGATGGGTACAGGCTGGATTTGCAGGCATCGAAGCCTGGAAGAATTGCCCGCTAGACACCGGTTTCACCCAGAACGGCAGCCTTTTAGTCGCCCACAATGAAGATCGCTATATCCTCGAGCGTTTCAAAACCCATCTTCCGTCCGATCTTCAAACTCCTCAAAACGTGCAAAGCCTTGAACCACAAGCATCCGAAAAGATTACAAATGGGATTTTTCTTCAGGATGAAGCCCATCTCGACCCGAAAAAAACGATGGCATCTTTGTGCGAATACCTGGCAAACCACAAAAATGTCACACTAAAAACTAACGTACTAACACACTCCCCAACTAACACACTAATCGACTGCCGCGGCATGGCCGCAAACGATCCCGAAATTCGCGGCGTCAAAGGCGAAACCCTGATCGTGCGCAACCCCGATTTCACGCTCTCGCGCCCCGTGCGCCTGATGCACCCCAGATATCCGCTCTATATCATTCCACGCGAGGACCATGTATTTATGATCGGCGCGACCGTGATCGAAAGCGCGGAGGATGAAAACACCTCCTTGCGCTCGGCCATGGAACTGATGAGTGCGCTTTATAGCCTCTCGCCCAGCTTCGCCGATGCGCAAATCATAGAGATCAAAGCCGGCATCCGCCCCAGCTATCCCGATAACCTCCCGCGCATCACCGTTAAGAATAACACCATCAGCTGTAACGGCCTGTTCCGCCACGGCTTTTTGCTCGCCCCCGTGATGGCGCAGTGTCTGCAAAGCCATCTGTCGGGCGAAACGCACGCGCATACGCACCTGTTTTTACGAAAGGACGACCATGTTAAAAGTCACAATCAACGGGCAGCT
>CAYGNI010000049.1:0-13779 GCA_964351195.1 uncultured Micavibrio sp. | reverse complement strand
CCCGCCCATTCTACCGTATCGTTGTTGCGGACAAGCGCATGCCGCGCGATGGCCGCTACATCGAAAAAATCGGGACTTACAATCCCCTTCTTGACGACCAGAATGAACAGCGCGTTCAGCTGGTGGAAGAGCGCATCAAATACTGGCTTTCACAAGGTGCCAAGCCTTCTGAGCGTGTTGCGATTTTCCTGGGTAAAGCGGGCCTTATCGACATGCCTGCGCAGCCTAATCGTCCGAACAAATCTGCGCCGTCTGAGAAGACATTGCAGATGATCAAGGACAAGGAAGAAAAACGCGAAGCAGCGGCGGAAGCAGCAAAAGCAGCGGAAGAAGAAGCCAAAGCGGCAGCGGAAGCAGCGAAAGCCGAAGCTGAAGCAGCACCGCCAGCAGATGAAAGCGTTGATGCGCAGGCACAAGCTGTTCCCGAAGCCGAACAAAACACAGATGTTGAATCTGGTGCGGATGTTCCGGCAGAAGATAAGCCTGCCGAGCCTGAAGCTACGGAAGATTCCGCTCCCGTGGAAGAAGGTAGCCCGATAGAAAATACTGAAGGTGCGCCTTCTGATGCAGAAGCAGCCAAGACTGCTGTAGAAGCAGAAGAAAAAGCCGAAGAAGCGGCCTCGGCTGTGGAAAAGGCTGAAGAGCCAAAAGAAGAAGAGAAATCTGAATAAATCCCTATCTGTCACCCCCGCATCATACCCTTATGGGCTCAAGTGCGGGGGTCCGGATGCGCGCACGGAGGCGGGCATGACGATCAAGGATAAACGTATTTGCATTGGGCGGATTGCCGCGCCGCATGGCGTGAAGGGGCTGGTCAAGGTTTTGCCTTTTTGCGAGGACCCTGCCCTTTTGGAGTTGGCAGCGGAATTCGATCTCACCCTTAAAAACCCCTCGGGGAAATATATTCTGGCGGCGATCAAAGGCATTCAATCGCGCGAAGAGGTCGAAGCCATTCAGGGCACAGATCTGACCATTGCGCGTGAGCAATTGCCCGAAGCCGATGACGGGGAATATTATTACGAAGATTTGGTTGGTTTGCGGGCCGTGGATGAGAACGGCGCGGAGATCGGCAAAGTCATAGCCGTACATAATTACGGCGCGGGGGATTTACTGGAGATTAAGCCTTTGGCGGGCGATGCGTTTTTGATGCCTTTTAATGAGGACACGGTTATTTCCGTAGAAGACGTTGTTCATATTAAAAATCATGAAAATTTTATTTGAACCACCACGAGCACTACGGACACAACGTTGATAATATTCGTTGTGATCGTCGTGTGCGTTGTGCTTAAACATTCTTATGACTTTAACATTTAATATTCTTACGCTGTTTCCGGAGATGTTTCCGGGGTCTTTGGGGCAATCTTTGGCCGGGAAGGCTTTGGAGCGGGGGGATTGGGGGTATACTCCCGTCAATATCCGTGATTTTGGCGAAGGCGTGCACAAGGCTGTTGACGATACGCCCTATGGCGGCGGTGCGGGAATGGTGATGCGCGCGGATGTTCTGCAGGATGCTTTGCTGTCTATTCCTGAGCCGGGGAAGAGGATTTACCTTTCGCCGCGCGGGAAGCCGTTGACGCAGGCGAAGGTTAAAGAGCTTAGCACTTGCCCTAATATCACCCTGTTATGTGGGCGCTATGAAGGTGTAGATCAGCGGTTTTTGGATGCGTATGACTTTGAAGAGATCTCCATCGGGGATTATGTTTTGAGCGGCGGGGAGCCTGCGGCGCTTGTCCTCATGGATGCGTGTATACGCCTGCTGCCCGGTGTGATGGGCAATAGCGAGACGGCAAATGAGGAAAGTTTTTCGAACGGGCTGCTTGAATATCCGCATTACACGAAGCCCGCGCAATGGGTACCAAAAGGCGGCACGGTTTTGGAGGTCCCGGAGGTTTTGAGGTCCGGCAACCATGCGAAAATTAAAGCGTGGCGCGAAGAGCAGAGCTATGCGCTGACAAAGGCGCGGCGGCCTGATTTGTTGCGTTAAAAAGCTTGCAAAGTGGGTGGGTTAACGTTATAAACACCCCAAATTTGACACTAACCCATGAAAAAGACAAGAAACCTGCCGGGACTTGATGGAAATCGGGCCTGATTACGAGGTTTAAATAAGGGAATAAAACTATGAATACATTACAAAAATTCGAAGCTAAAGAGCTTCAAAAGCTACAAGAATCCAAATCTATTCCGGAATTCAGCCCCGGGGACACTGTTAAGGTCAATGTCCGCGTTAAAGAAGGTACGCGTGAGCGTATCCAGGCGTATGAAGGCGTTTGTATTGCCCGCCAAGGCTCCGGCATTAATGCGAATTTCACTGTGCGTAAGATTTCTTACGGCGAAGGTGTTGAGCGTGTTTTCCCATTGTGGAGTTCCCGTATCGACAGTATCGAGCTGGTCCGTAAGGGTTCAGTGCGCCGTGCGAAGCTGTACTATCTTCGTGATCGCCGTGGTAAGTCTGCGCGTATTTCCGAGCGTACAACCGGTCATGGTTTTGATACTACGGTTGATGAAGCGGCAGAAAACCTGACACAGACACAAAAACGCGCACAGAAGAAGGCGGAAAAAGACGCCAAGCGCGCAGAAGCTCGCAAAGAGCAAGACGCCATTAAAAAGGCGAAAGAAGATGCTAAGGCTGCGGAAAAAGCAGCTGCGGAAGCGGAAGCTAAAGCGGCGGCAGATGCCGCAGCCGCAGAAGCGGCAGCAGCCGCAGCCCCGGCAGAGGCTCCTGAGGATAAAGCTGAGGAATAAGATTTTCTTGAATAAAGAATGCAAAAACCGCCTTTCGAAAGATCGGCGGTTTTTTGTTTTAGGCATCTTGCCCCATGCCACTAATATCTCGCTTAGGAGCTGTGTCGTGGAACCCGGGACCGTCTTCTGTGTTAAAGTGTCCATTAACACTCATTGTTTGGTTTACGCGCTCCATTATTGTTGTGTAGGTACCACCCATTACACTCTCAATGCCCTCTAACGCGTCCATAAAGGCATCAAGACCATACAAGCCACCTTCAATCTTAGAAGCCTCTAGCACATCACTTTTTTGCAGTGCAGCTAGCTCTTTTGCTGTAAGATTAACGTCTATTTCGGCCTGCTGACCTGTGGCGGGGCTTTGAAACGTTAATCTTAGCGTTGTTACGAAAGCATTGGTTAAATCACCCATCTTTAAATTCCCTTTAATTACCGTCGTTTGTCACACATCTCTTGAATTGACACTGCGTTCGTATATTTGTTTAATGGCCAATTCAGCCTATATTGTATTCTGGAAAACTTAATAAGGGATTAAAATGGCCGCGCAGCCTCGTACATTATTCGAAAAAATCTGGGATGATCATGTTGTTCACCGCCAAGATGACGGCACGTGTTTGATCTATATCGACCGGCATTTGGTGCATGAAGTGACCTCTCCGCAGGCGTTTGAGGGGCTTCGGATGGCCGGGCGCAAGGTTCGCCGCCCTGCGAACACTTTGGCGGTCATGGACCACAACGTGCCAACGACGGATCGCAGCGTGCCGATTGCCGAGGAAATGAGCCGTATTCAGGTGGATACGCTGCGTGAGAACTGCGCCGAATTCGGGGTTGAGCTGTTTGATTTAACCGATAAGCGCCAGGGGATTGTGCATATTATCGGCCCTGAGCAAGGCTTTACCCTGCCCGGTATGACGATTGTGTGCGGGGATTCGCATACCTCCACGCATGGGGCGTTTGGGGCGCTGGCGTTTGGGATTGGCACGTCCGAGGTTGAGCATGTGCTGGCGACGCAGACTTTGATCCAGAAACCCGCGAAAACCATGCGCATTACGGTTGAAGGTGCTTTGTCCCCCGGGGTTACGGCCAAGGACATGATTTTGGCGATTATCGGGGAGATCGGCACGGCCGGCGGGAACGGCTATGTGATTGAATATGCCGGCGAGGCGGTGCGCAATCTGTCGATGGAAGGGCGCATGACGATGTGCAATATGTCGATCGAAGGCGGTGCGCGCGCCGGTTTGGTTGCGCCCGATGAAACGACGTTCCAGTATATTAAGGGCCGCCCACGCGCGCCAAAGGGTGAAGAGTTCGACAAGGCCGTTGAATATTGGAAGACGCTGCCTAGCGATGAAGGCGCGGTTTACGACCGAGAAGTTGTTTTGAAGGCCGAGGATATTGAGCCAACTGTCACCTGGGGCACGACGCCCGAGGATGTGGTGGCGATTACGGGATATGTCCCCGCACCCGATGATTTTGACGATCCGCATAAAAAGGCCAGTGTGCAGCGGATGCTGGATTATATGGGGCTTGAGGCCGGAACAAAAATGACTGACATCGCGCTGGATAAGATCTTTATCGGGTCGTGTACTAATGCGCGGATTGAGGATTTGCGCGCGGTGGCCGAGGTTGTTAAGGGCAAAAAAGTCGCCAGCACGATTAAAGAAGCCATGGTTGTGCCGGGATCGGGCCTTGTGAAGATTATGGCTGAGGAAGAAGGCATTGCCGATATTTTGATTGAAGCGGGCTTTGATTGGCGCGAGCCCGGATGCTCGATGTGTTTGGGGATGAACCCGGACCAATTAGAGCCAGGAGAGCGATGTGCGTCTACATCCAACCGGAATTTCGAAGGTCGGCAAGGGCGTGGTGGGCGCACACATTTGGTTTCGCCTGCTATGGCGGCGGCGGCGGCGATTACCGGGAAACTCACCGATATCCGTAATTTCTAGAATTCGAACTTAAAGGCGATACCGGCGGCGGGGCTGATAGCGTTTAGCGTATTAGCCGTTGGGTCGCCCGGGTCATAATTGCTGGCTGCGTTTTTGATGAACAGCTTTAATGCGCCCTCTTCTTCTTCACCCAAAAAGCGCACGGACATACCACCCTGATCTTCGATTTGAAGCGGGCCTCTTTCAGCTTCAAGGTTGTATTCAATATCCGAAATGTCGCGTGTTGGAAGCTCCTGCGCATTTCCCAGCGCCGGGGCAAACAAGCATAATGTTACGATACTCAGCAAAGATTTTACGTTTTTCATTTGAACCCCCTTAGATGTGAGCAGACATGCGCTCACCTCTCACAGGGCCTTAGAATACGCCTGAAAGCCAAAGATTCAGTAAATTGCTTATGACAACTATCTTAAAGAGCGCTTATACCGTAACGACAAGGCGCTGTCCTCTCCCGCAGCGGCTTTAAATTCCAGCCCTTTAACACGCCCGATGAGGGGCACTCTGTCGCTTTTGAAAGTCAGCTTCGTGTCTTCTCCCAGTTCGGCTTTCCATTGGATGCCGTCTGTGTCGTCCATGAAGGGCATATAGCTTGTCTTGTAGGTCAGGCCCCTGTTGCTACGGTCAACGCGGAGGTTTTGGAAATAAAGATCTTCCTTGCCGCTAACAATTTTCCAGCCCTGTTTAAATTGTTTTTTGTAGGGCAGCTTCTCTAACATAGTTTCGGCTGCATTATTCTCTTCTTTGAAACTGGAAGAATAGGTGGCTTTGTCTTTGAGCCATAGAAGATCCGTGTCGCTTTGAACGCCTGAAGCTTCGTATGCCGTTGGTTCTTCAGCGTTGAAATCGTGGCCTTCATGCCGCCAGGCAACATGTGTTGGGAAAGTTGCAGGAATAAAATAGCCTTCTTGCGAGGCTGGATGCGCAGTCTCGTCAGCCGCAGCCGTGCGTATGGCGAATGGGGTTATGATTGTTATGACACACACGCACGTTAATAGTTTTAACGCTTTTTTATCTCTCATTATTACTATTATAGCAAATGAGTCGCATTAACGCTAATGTTAATTCTTTCGCAATGCACACTGAGAGCGGGTTTACGGGAATTTTGTACGATTTTTTTTATATCTTTTCTTTTGTTTTCAATGCGATAGGTTTAAAATAGCGTGTCAGAAACGGGGGTCTCATATGCTATCCTGGCCAGATCAGTTTGATTTTTTGAGTGATGAGACGTGTCAAAGCGTGTTCAAGCCTTTCATTGAGCAGCAGATGGCGGAGCTGCGTGCATACGATTCGCTAAGGCCTGGTGGGCACACCTATATATTTCATGAGCATGCCATGCGGGTGGCAGAGAATGTGGCGCGTACGTGCAGGCACATGGGGCTGGGGGAAACGGTGGCGGAGAATATGCGCTGGGTTGTATTACCGCATGATATTGGCAAGAAGCTGCTCCCTGTGGAGATTTGGGACCAGGAGGAGAAGCCTTCGGGCCCTGTGAAGGCTTTTCGGCGCACGCATACGCTTTTGGGGGCGCAAATTGCGCAGGAGCTACTCAGCGGTACCCAGCACGCGTTTAAGGACCTGATGTTGGATATTATGTGCTATCACCATGAGCAGATGGATGGACATGGCACGCATGGTGTTTCGGGCGCAGCGCTATCTGCGCCTGTGCGGCTGGCGGCGATTGTAGAGGCTTATGACGGCTGGCGGATCTGGCGGCCGCATTACGGGGAGCGAGATATTTCGCCGCCCGGGGTTCTGGCGCGCATGCGCGAGGAAAAAGGCGAGGAGATTTTTGATATGGCGCTTTTTGAAGCGTTTGCAGAAATGAAAATGCTGGACTATAAAGAAGGCCGGATTTTAAAAAAATAGCGAAACTAATCGGGTTGCTAATTACGGCTTTAGACCAGCAACAAACCCTTCAACGCCCTTTTCCCATGTTGCGCCTATTTCAGCCATGGCTTGTGCGCCAGTCTGACTCGGTGGTGTGACCTCTTTAATCTTTTCCTCTGCCCACCTAATGCCCTCCCCTAAGTCATCGGGATTTACTGCGATGGCTTGATCAATGAAATTCGCATAAAGATCAAGGCGATTTTCTATGCTATTTCTATTTGCACCCTCGGGCAAGTAACTCTGCGCCATTACCTCATCCAAGAATGCAGGTTTTCGAATAATGTCAGCGAGGGCTCTCGGATTTATGCGATTTTCCTTTGAGTAAAAATCTGAGTCCTCTAGCCTATCTTTCAGGAGAGTTAGTTCTGTCGAGGATAATCCTTTCTCTTCTGTTCCGTTTTCTATTAAAGACAGGCCTACTGCCAATTCTGCTGCCAACGCTTTTTCAGCTTCTGTCAATGCCATTTTTTTACCCACTACTTTTGTTTTTACACAGTATTAGCTTAAATCTAATAAGTTAATTTTTTATGAAAATTTTGTATTTGAGCTTTGTTTTTTTTGAAAGGGGTTTGCGCGCAATAGCTAGCTGGACTATAAAGAAGGCCGGATTTTACAGGATCACTGAGACATGCAAGCTTTTAAAACACTCAAAGCAAAAGCAGCGCCGCTGGATATGATTAACGTGGACACGGATATCATTATTCCAAAGCAGTTTTTGAAGACTGTGAAACGTAGCGGGCTGGGCGTGAGCGCGTTTTATAACATTCGCTATGATGATGACGGCAAGCCCCTGCCCGACTTTGTTTTGAACAAGCCGGAATATCAAGGCGCGGAAATTTTGATTACCGGCGAGAATTTTGGATGCGGGTCCTCGCGCGAACATGCGCCTTGGGCGATTTTGGATATGGGGTATCGCTGCATTATCGCGCCGAGCTTTGCCGATATTTTCTTCAATAACAGCTTTAAGAACGGGATTTTGCCGATTGCGTTGCCGCAGGAGCAGGTTGATGCGCTGATGAAAAGTGCGCAGGAAGAGCCGGATGTGCTGGTTGAGATTGATTTGGAAAAACAGACAATTACGCGCGGGAACAAGTTCTCATTCGAATTTGAGATTGACCCGTTCCGTAAGCACTGCCTTTTGAACGGGCTGGATGATATCGGGCTGACGCTGGAAAAAGGCGTGCATATTGATACGTTTGAGGAAAAGCGCGGCGCGGAGCAGCCTTGGGCGTAATTAAAAATATGTCATTCTGAAGGGCTTTAGCCCTGAAGAATCTCATGCTTTAAAAATAGATCCTTCAGCGCAAGTGCTTCAGGATGACAAGAGGATAGAATGACGCAAAAATTAATGATATTGCCGGGAGACGGTATTGGGCCTGAGATTGTAGCTGAAGCTATGAAGGTTCTGGAGTGGCTGTGCGCGCATGCCGATTTGGATGTGGAGGTTGATTACGGCCTGATCGGTGGGCAGGCTTATGATGCGCATGGGGTGCCGATTTCGGATGGGGATTTGGAAAAATGTCGCGCCAGTGATGCGATTTTGATGGGGTCTGTCGGCGGACCACAATGGGATGGGGTTGAGTATAATCTACGTCCTGAAGCGGGACTTCTTCGTCTTCGTAAAGCATTGGATTTATTTGCTAATCTGCGCCCTGCCCTCGTGTTTGATGCCTTGGTGGATGCATCGACATTGAAACCTGAGATTGTTAAGGGGCTTGATATATTGATCGTGCGCGAGCTGACAAGCGGCGTTTATTTTGGGGAGCCGCGCGGGATTGAAGACCTTGGCAATGGTGAGCGGCGCGGGTTTAATACGCAGAGCTATACGACATCGGAAATTCGCCGCATTGGTAAGGTTGCGTTTGAATTGGCGCGTAAGCGCGGGAATAAAGTTGTGTCTGCGGAAAAAGCCAATGTGATGGAGAGCGGGAAATTGTGGCGTGAGGAAATGACCAAGCTGCATGGCGAGGGCTACAGCGATGTTACATTGGAGCATATGTATGCGGATAATTGCGCGATGCAGCTTTGCCGGAACCCGCGGCAATTTGATGTGATCGTCACCGATAATCTGTTTGGCGATATTTTGTCCGATGAAGCAGCGATGCTCACAGGATCACTTGGGATGCTTCCATCCGCGTCCCTGGGGGCGCAAGGCGTTGCCGGGCTTTATGAGCCTGTGCACGGCTCTGCGCCTGATATTGCGGGGCAAGGCAAGGCGAACCCGCTGGCGACGATTTTGAGCTTTTCCATGACGCTGCGCTATTCTTTGGGGCGGCGAGATCTGGCGGATATGATTGATGACGCCGTGCAGAGCGTTTTGAACGCGGGTACACGTACGGGCGATATTATGGCGGATGGTTGCCGTGAGGTGTCGACAGCGGAGATGGGCGACGCGGTTGTTGAAGCGTTGGCGCAGAAAATGTCGCAAGCAGCGTAAAATAAAAAAGGCCCGCAGAGATCTGCGGACCTTTTTAGAATTCTTAGCCTTATTTAAAGGCGGTAGAAAATAACACAAGCGTTTTGAGCGCCAGTGTATGTGTTATCGCCAGCTGTCCCGACGCACTCGCCAGCTATGTTTTGACCAATGACATAGCCTGTCTGTGGGTTGCCATCATCAAGACGCGTATCAATTTGACCAGCCTGTACTGCTGTCACAGCACCGTCGCCCGCAGCGGCTGCCGCAGTCGTTATAGTTAGGCCAAGATATGTTGTGTTCGGAGCCAAAGGCTGAGTATTAAAGCCTGTGGTGTTAGCCGGCGCACCACCGCTACTATCACCAGCGACAAAGCCGCCACCGATAGAAGCAACTGGGTGCGATATGCCGAAGTCATTAGGACCAACAGCTGGAGCAGCACTTCCATCCATACCGCCGATCAGACCTGTTGCGAGAAGCTGTCCGAAAAATAGTGAATTTGGACTACCAGCGGCAGCAGCAGCGCCCAAAGTTGGGAACACAGCAGCAGCATTGTTAGCACATGCCACGAAGTTACCACAGCCGGACAGGCGCGCGTTAGCGTTAGTCATCATGCCAGGCTTAACGTTGTACTGGTCAAAGAATGTATTTGCCGCAGCAGAGAATGATTCCATATCTTTGGCTGTTGATGTTACGCGGGCATTTGTAATCATTTCCTGCCCTTTGAGAACACCACCGAGCAAAACGCCGATGATGATCATAACAACCGCAAGCTCAACAAGGGTAAAGCCCTTTTCGCTCTCACGATGAGATGTGTTTACATGTTTCATATTAAAACTCCTTAATAAAATTTGTACATGGAAGGTTGAAGATGCATGAGCCGAATGCCCCACACGCGATTCAGTATACATGATCTACAGTTTTCCACAAGACAGTCCACCCGTCTATTGTTCCAGAATGACCCGAAATTAGTGAATAGAATCTTAAGGTTAGAGGATTCAACCCTACAGAAAGAATGGGTGATTACTCAATCTTTCATATTGAGGAGTTTACGATTTGAGAGACTTACGGTAGACGCTCGGGGCACAGCCGGTTATCTCTTTGAAAACGCGGTTAAATGAGGGTAGTGAATTAAACCCGACTTCTTCGCAAACAATATTGACCGGTGCGTCTGTTTGCATCAGTAATTGTTTGGCATCTTCGACGCGCAGTTCATTTAAGAGCTGTGGAAAAGATTTTTGGAAGTGCTGATTGATAACTTTGGATATGACAGTCTCCGGAACGTTGCACTCTTTGGCCAAATCGGCTCTGGAATATGTTGGCTCCTGGTAAACCTTCTCGAGGTTCATTAGATCCTCTACGCGCTTAGCGATCAGCATTTCATCCTCATTTAAGCTTACATTAGAGGGCTTTATGGACTTATTTTGGCCCAATTTGGCTGGATAAAGCCTTAAAAGGCTTGTGCTAACGAGGTAGACGAACCCTAATCCCAGAATTGTACGGAATAAAATAGCCTGCTGAAGGGTTACAGCTTCGGCCAATTGGGCCATCATCGTGGTCAAAAAGAATACATTCATGAAAATTAACGATAGAATTAACCAATAACGCTCACGGCCCAATTTTTGCTTTTTTACATTGGACAGCAGGTTTTTTTTGCTGAATATCACAAGCAGGCTTATCGCGCCGGCCATATACCCCGTGACAAGCAGCATGGCTTTTAAATCGTTGCATGGGTTGGCAAGGGTGCATGTGCTCTCCGCTTTCACCGAAATGGCTGATAGAAGAATACACATTGGAATTAGCAGCATAACCCAAAAATCTTTTATATCGAGATGTTTGCTCACATCAGAAAGTTTTACAATCAGTAGAACGCTTAAAGGTGGGCCATAGAACCATGCCGCCCATTGCATGAGATAAAAGAAATCATAAGATCCAATTTGTTGCTGGCTAAAATCCAGGAAGAAAGCTGCGCCCAAAACGATGAAATACAGGATTGGTAATGCAGCGGCTTTGACTTGACGCCGGATAAAAAACAGGTGCACGAACAGATAGGTACATTGAACCAGGCCGATCAGCGAAAGTATCTCTGCTACAGAAAAGCTCAATTTGTCCATAGTCGCTATTGTGCCTCTTAAGTACTCAACTATTTTAAATTATTACATAAATCATGCCGCGCTGCGGCATCTGCGTCAAGGATTTGTTCGCAAATGTAATAGGCCATTGAGTTGAGCTCATTGGGGTGAATGGTGTCTTTACCATTTTTCATGATTTCCAGCATCAATTGCAGTGCTGCTTCTTTTTCACCCATATTGTTCATGACATTGACTGGGGCTGATCTTGCCCAGCCTGGCATATTATCATTTGGAATAGCCGCCAAAAGTTTTGCATAGTGTAACGCGAGGTCCAAATCCTTGAGTTTAAAACGCGCTAAATAGACTGCATGTGCCAGCCAGCGCCATTTTTCGCCTTCAGGGTTATTACCAACCACTTCAAGATAATTTAGTAAGGGTCGCAGTTTCGTGGGGTCTTGGGAGGCGCCATAATAAAAAGCCGCCAGCAAGGGTGCGTAGTCGGATTTAGGGCTTAACCGATATTCAAGGAAAAACCATTCAGACAGGTTTTCAAAATCATAATCCTTAATGGGTGTAATGCGGCCGCCAATATTGCCAAAATTTTGAATCATCAAACCGATAATACGATAGGCAAATTGGTTATCCCCTAAAGCCATAAAACTGGCGCTGAAATCCGAAGGGGGTGGTGGCACGTTAATCCACTTGGCTTGAACATTTTTTGTATAAAACCATGTCGCGACATTTAAAAATAACGCGATTGCGAACAACGTTTTCAAAACAATAAGTTTCTTATCAGCCATCTAAAACTGTCTAACTATAAGATCAATCAATGCGGCACAAACGACTAGGAAAATAAAGGCTCCGATTTGTATGAACGCCATGACCATATCGGAATAATTTTCTACGCCATATAGTAACCAGGATGTTTGCCCTAATAAGTCCAGGCGCGGCGTTATTGTTGAAATAGCCTGCATTGTCACTTCGAGGCCTTGAAAATTCTCACCTGCTGTTCCGTTTTTAAGAATACCGAGAACTTGCCCAATCATGCGACCTAGGGCGTAAAATGCCATTACAGCTAAAACTGCGCTGACTGAACTTGAAAAAAACATGGCGAAGAACAGGGCAATATTGACCATGATGATTGCTTCGAGGGCGACGCTCAGGGTCCACATCCAAAAGCCTTCGATATTTACGCCCAGTGAAGAGAAATAAAGAAAGGCGGCGCAGGCGAAGCTAAAAGTCACTGCGATCATGGATAGTGCTATCGCTTGCGAAATTATAAACTGGACGCGGCCTATGGGTCTTGAGAGCAAAAATTCTATTTCTTTGGCTTCGAAAGATCTTCGAATAAAGAAAACAGTAAACAAAACAAGGCCAAGAACGCTTACAATTCTGAGACTTCCCGCCATGTAAACAGCTGTGAACTGGTTTTGCTCTGTGACGGCTGCGGATGCCATAAAAAAAGACATGCTTGTGCTTAACGCGAGTATGACAAGCATAGATATAATCAGCTTGTCGCGTATAGCAGCGCTCCAGACATAGGATATAAGAGCAGGGGACATTTTTTATCCCTTTTTATTAAAGTCTAAACGGTCGACGATCGCTTGAGAAGCGACGGTAAAGATCTTTATCCGTTGCGTGTATAGTATCAGGGGCGTCGTTAATAATCGTTGCTTTGAGGAAGATGACCAATTCTTTTTTGGAAACAGTATCGGAGTGGTTTTTGAATAAACCTCCAATCATTGGCGTTTCTGACAATATCGGTACACCAGCTTCGTCACTGGTTACGATATCTTGTAAGAGTCCTCCCATGATGATTGGCTGACCTGAGCGCACTTTGATAATGGAGTCAATTTCCTGCACGTTCAGTTGCGGTACTTGCGCGCTTGCAGAAAGAGCAGGATCCAAATTGTTGAGTGCAATAATGAAATCAAGGCCCGGATTGTTTATGCGGTCGTCAATACGTGTGATGGTGGGTCTTAAAGCCATTGATATTGTTTGTTGATCCAAATTAATTGAAGGCTGCACATTTACGAGAACACCTTCTGGAACACTTTGAATTTCTGATGTAATTTCTATCCTGCGTTCTTCGTCGCCATTGTCCTGATCTTCATCCGTAACGTCGATTTCCAGTTCAAAATAAACAACATTGTTCGCGACATTCATAACAGCAGACTGATTGTTTAAAACTGTGAGACGGGGGCTTGCGAGGGCTTTTACAGTTCCGAATGCGGACAATGCCTGTATTACGGTTTGTACATCGTTACCCGAATACACTGCTGTGAATAATGAGTTTGATGATGTTGAAATGGGCGAGGTAAAATCAAGCGCCAATTCACCAGATAATAAATCAAGAGATTGCCAATCAATACCTGTTGAATGCTCATCCAGAAGCTCTACCTGAAGAATTTTTGCCTCGATAAGGACCTGAGCTGTAACAGATTTTTCGAGAACTTTGAGATAATTTTCTACTTCTTTATGAAGAGATTGTGACGCCGTTACACTGACGATACCAGCTTGCTTATTGATTGTGAATGATGCCTCAGAAGACTGCAGATTTGCAGCCTCTACATTAGCAATATCATCCACCGGCAAAGATTCCACATTTAGAACAGCGTCCGGAGGTGTAAAGCCGTCATTGCTCTCGTTCGTTGGGGCCACGGTATGAACATTAGGAATTTCTGCCGCTGCAGAAATTCACGGATTTGAATATCTTTACAGCGTG
>CAYGNI010000048.1:0-14001 GCA_964351195.1 uncultured Micavibrio sp. | reverse complement strand
CATCGCGCCCCGCCTTTCCGGCAGGTCGAATTCGACATCATGTACGGCGAAGGAATCTCCAAAATGGGTGAGCTTCTGGACCTCGGTGTGGCTGGAAATATTGTTGAAAAATCTGGGGCTTGGTTCTCTTATGATGGCCAACGCATCGGGCAGGGACGTGAAAACTCTAAAACATTCCTGCGCGAAAACCCTGAAATCGCCGCGAAACTTGAATCACAAATCCGCGCTAATGCCGGAATTCTGGCTGAAGATATGCTGACCGGCCCCGAAAGTGCTGAGCAAGCTGCTGAGGCTGTTGTTGAAAACACAGCTAATGATGACGCTGCTGCAGATGCGTCCGCCGAAGCTTCGGCGAAGGTGGAAGAAAAACCGGCCAAGAAATAAGAGGAGCTTAAAGCGGCCGACTTAGTCTACTTAGTCCACTAAGTGGACTAAGTTGCTTTTTATATTAGCGCTATCCGCGCTCCTTCATAATCCGTGCTTTTTGCTTATCCCAATCGCGCTTTTTCTCTGTTTCGCGCTTATCATATTCTTTCTTCCCGCGCGCCAGCGCAATTTCAATCTTCGCCATGCCACGCTTGTTGAAATACAGTTTCAGCGCCACAATCGTTTGCCCCGCGCGGTTTACAACGCCCAAAAGCGTATCAACCTCCTTTTTATGCAGCAGCAATTTGCGCGCTCTTTGCGGCTCGTGCTGCATCTTCGGTCCTGCTTGCTGATACTCCGGAATATTCGCATTCCACAACCAGATCTCTCCGCCTTTGGGGCCTACATAACTTTCAGCCAAAGAACATTGCCCCAGCCGCAAAGACTTAACTTCCGTCCCGCTCAGCATAATCCCGGCTTCAAATGTCTCTAAAATCTCATAATCAAATCGCGCACGTTTATTCTCCGCCACCACGGCGTTCACCGACAACATGCCTGATTTTTTGTTAGGTTTTTTGGCCATGGGAAATGGCCTCTACGCCGCCGCTTTAAAGGGTTTTAGCCCCGCATGCGCAATCGCGGCATCCACCTTTGCGCGGGCCGCATCACTGGCGGGCAATAACGGCCTGCGCACATCATCACTGCAAAGCCCCAAAACACTGGCCGCATACTTGACCGGCGCCGGATTGCTTTCACAAAACAGATCGCGTGCCAGCGGTGCCAGCAAATCGCGGATCTCCGCAAATCGCTTCAAATTCCCTCCCTGCCAGGCCTTATGCATTTCGGCCGATAGCGCGGGCGCAACATTAGCCACCACGGAAATACATCCCACGCCGCCTTGCGCCAAAAACGCCGCCGCCGTGCCATCCTCCCCGGAAAGCTGGCAGAAGTCATCGCCAATCGCCGCGCGCGTCTCAACCGGGCGCACCAAATCATTCGTTGCATCTTTCACGCCGACAATATTCGCCAATTTCGCCAGCCGTGCCATGGTCGCCACCGACATATCGACAATGCATCGCCCGGGAATGTTGTAGATCACAATCGGAATCGAAACTGCATTATGAATGGCTTTGTAATGCTCATACATGCCGTCCTGCGTCGGCTTGTTGTAATACGGCGTCACAATCAACGCCGCATCCGCCCCCGCATCCTTGGCATGCTGTGTGAGTTTGATAGCCTCGCGTGTAGAATTCGACCCCGTTCCCGCTATAACAGGAATTCTCCCCTTGACGAGTGCCACAGTTCGTTCGACTATCGCCATATGTTCATCATGCGAAAGCGTAGGAGATTCACCGGTCGTGCCACAGGGGACCAAAGCGTCAGAGCCCTGATTAATCTGCCATTCCACAAAGTTTTCAAACGCCGGCCAATCAATCTCTCCGTCTTTAAACGGGGTAATCAATGCCGGGATCGATCCTTTAAACATCGTCATAAATCCTGTTCATATCCATATAAAGTGCTGGCTAATCTATCCCGAGCAGCGCAAAGATGCAAGAAACTCAGCGCTCTATCCCTGTTTTTCTTCGCGATTGTTGTGACATCTTCTGCAATCGCAATCGAAAACGCGCAAAATCGCCTGCAATCCCCGGCCGATAAGACATTAACTATCCGCGCCCTGCAATCCATCAATCAGGGGCAATGGACCATAGGACAAAACACAATCGCCAAAACCCGCGACCCTTTGGCTTCAAAGCTCTATTACTGGCTGGTCTTTACCAAAAAAGACGATGTCGGCAACTATACGCGTTTGGCGCAGTTCATTCGCCAAAACCCTGAGTGGCCGGGCATCACCGGCCTCACAGCCAAAGCAGAAAAACAAATGCCGCGCAGCCTGACAAGCGCCGAGATCATCGCCTGGTTCCGGGATTATGAACCCAAAACCGCCACGGGGCTTGATCGCTATCTTGGCGCATTGGTCGCCTCCGGGCGCAAACAAGAAGCCGAAGCGGTCATCCGCAAATGGTGGGCGGATATTCGCCTGACCCGCGACGAACAACGTACGATCTATGGCAAATACGGCGCACTGATCGATAAAGACGCACATCGCCGCCGCCTCGATACATTGCTATTTTCGAGCCAATATACAAATGCCCGCGCCATCGCGAGCGTGCTTGGCCCCGGATACCCAGAGTTGACCGAGGCTCGTATCGCATTGGCCGAAGAAAAATCGAATGTGAACGGCTTGATCAACAAAATCCCTTCAAGCCTGCAAAACGATCCAGGTCTTCTCTATGAGCGTCTTAGATGGCGCCGCCGCAATGATCTCGATGTTGGCGCGATGGAAATTCTCAATACCGCTCCGTCCGCTGATAAAGTCCAAAATCCCAAAGACTGGTGGCGCGAGCGTCATATTCTCATTCGCCGTCTGTTGGAAAAAAAGAGCTACCAAAGCGCGTATCTGCTCGCTAGCAAACACGGCCAGCAAGACGGCTTTTCCTATGCGCAGGCAGAATGGATTGCCGGCTGGCTCGCACTGCGCTTCGTTAATAAACCGACCGAAGCTTTCCAGCATTTTGAGGCTCTGTATCACAAGGTCGAAACCCCCGTTAGCAAATCCCGCGCGGCCTATTGGGCGGGTAGGGCGGCCGAAGCCTTTAGTGATAAAAGTCTTGCGCAAAAATGGTACAAAGACGCCGCGCAATATCAGACCGTCTATTACGGTCAACTCGCCGGCGCAAAGCTAGGCCTGAAGGAAAGCCTGCCCAACGCAGCGCCGCCAATCCTCTCAAGTGCGGACAACGATAACTACCAAAGAAACGAATTGATGCAGGCTGCCAATCTGTTCCATGAAGCCGGTATGCACAAAGAAGCAACACGGTTTCTGATGGCATTTGTGGAACATGACGAAACGCCAAAAGCCTATCGCTACGCCGCCGAAGCCGCGATCGGTATGAAAAGCTATGGCGATGCAGTGCGTATTTCAAAACAAGCCACGCGCAACGGCCTGTTTCTGACGGCGCAAGCTTACCCGCTTATTACCAATCAACTGAACGGCATCAAAACCGAATGGGCGTTGGTTCACGGTCTTATCCGGCAGGAAAGCCAATTTGATGTCCGCGCCCAAAGCCCCGTAGGCGCGCAAGGCTTGATGCAGCTTATGCCCGCCACAGCGACGGAAACCGCCAGAAAACTTGGCATCGCGCACCAACAAAGCTGGCTGACACTGCGTCCAGATCACAACATCCGACTGGGCACGGCCTATATAGACCGCATGTTAAAACGATTTGATTACTCATACCCGCTTGCCATCGCGGCGTATAATGCCGGGCCGGGCAGAGTCGATAAATGGCTTGTTACATTTGGAGATCCTCGTAAAGGAGAAATCGATTGGATCGACTGGATTGAGCTTATCCCAATTTATGAGACCCGCAACTACGTCCAGCGCGTCATGGAAGCGATATATGTTTATCGCTTGCGACTTGACGGTATTCAGCAAGGGTACCAACAACCCATTCATATTGCCCTGTCTCGGCTCTAATACTATGAAAATAAAAGAAGTTTTCCTCTGAATACATCCGAAATCGCAGGTTTTCTTTAAGGTTTATTTAGGAAACATATGCTAAAGTATATGTCAGGTATAGGGGTTTCATATAAATCATACACTCTGCGTTCTGTGTAATTCTGCGTTTCTGCGGAAAAGAAGACATTAAATTTTAAGGGGATAAAGAAGCAGAATGAGACTATTAATTGCAGACGACCACACATTGTTTCGTGACGCATTGGTGCAATATATAGAACGCGCCGAAGATCATTCAAGCGTCAGTGTGAGCAAGGATTTTAATGAGGTATATTCAATATTGAAAGAAGACCAGAGTTACGATTTGGTTTTGCTGGATTTTCGTATGCCCGGTATGAACGGTCTACAAGGTTTGAAAAAAATCAAAGAAAATTTTCCAAACAGCAAAGTAGCGCTGATGTCGGGCGTAGCAGAACCAGAAGATGTCAAAGCTGCCATGGATCTTGGCGCCGTTGGATATTTCCCAAAAACATTATCGGGAAAAGCTTTGATCAAAGCGATCCAGCTTGTTCTCACGGGCGAGAAATTCATCCCCATTGATAGTGATACAGTTGAAATTATGCCATCCTATTATGGCGATGAAAAACGTGTGAACTTCATTCACTCAAATTACAACGGCTCAGGTGAGGGCAGTATAGACGGGGCGGAAGATGTTAATCTCACCCCGCGCGAGACAGAAGTGTTGGGCTATCTAGCCAAAGGCGCGTCCAATAAGGAAATCGCCAATGCCTTAGGGCTACAGGTGGTTACGGTGAAGCTTCACATCCGTGGAATTTGCACAAAACTCGAAGCCAACAACCGAACTCATGCAGCCATGAAAGCGGTGCAATTGGGCTTGGTGTCGAATGCGGAAGCTGTGTAGACTTGGGCCATGAATGTAAAAAAAGCCGGTTCGTTATTACTCAATTATAGTCCGGGCTTGCTGATATTACTCTTCAGCTTGTTCGCCTTGTTCTCTGCTGTAAAACTGATTGAAAAAAACGAGGCACTCAGCGACTTTTACATTCAGAATATTGCAATTTCCGGGCAATCCCAAACAGGCTTAATAGAACGCCAAGATGATATCATAAAAGACGAAACGCGCCTGTATTGGTCGATTTGGATTATGGGGTTTAGCGGCTTCTTACTTGTCCTCCTCAATACGGATAAGTTGCGTCGTATTTCAAAAGCGAACAAAGAAAAGGCCACAACGCTTGAACTTTTAGAGAGACAACTGGCCGAAATCCAAAAAGTTGAAGACGACAAATACGCCCTTCAGAAACAACTCTATCAGGCGCAAAAGCTGGAGGCGATAGGGCGGCTTGCTGGCGGGATTGCTCATGATTTTAATAACATTCTTGCAGCAATGAACGGCTATGCGGAATTTTTGACCGATGATCTCAAACCCGGCACCGCGCAACACGGCTTCGCAAACAGTATCATCAAAGCAGGGGCCCAGGCCCGCGATCTTGTTGATAAAATATTGACATTTTCACGCCGCGAAAACAGCGATATTCGCTACATGGATATAAAAATACCTTTAGAAGAAACTCTGGGAATGCTTAAAGCCAGCCTACCCAAAACCATAAAAGTAGAAACCTATATCGAAAAAAACCCAGTTAATATCCTTGGTAACGCCACTCAGGTTTCGCAGGTCGTCATGAATTTATGTGTCAATGCCAAAGACGCGATGAAGAACGAGCGCGGCATTCTTGAAATCGGCTTAGAAGCTCTAAAATCAGATGATCTTACACGTTATGACATGATTAAAACCATGGATAAGGAAGATATAGACCGCGATGCCGCGCCGCCAATCATATTGAGCTACGTTAATAAGAACCACACGTGCCTCATACTAGGAACCTTAGAAAAAGAACAGAATTACGCAGTATTGAGCGTCAAAGATAACGGCACAGGTATGACTCGTCGTGTTATGGAGCATATTTTCGAACCCTTCTTTACAACCAAATCTGTTGATGAGGGGACGGGGCTTGGTTTGGCAATGGTGCATGGTGTTGTGACATCTCACCGTGGATGTATGGTTATCAACAGCATACTGGGGCAGGGCACAAGGTTTGAGATGTTATTCCCGCTCGCTGGTCCGGAAGAAAACCAGCAGATGCAAGAAAACGCAAAAACAAACCTGACAGACGGACAAGGAAAAATTCTGCTTGTTGAAGATCAAGAAGACGTCCGCGCCATGATGTGCAACATGCTTGAACGCATGGGATTTGAAACTGAGAGCTGTACCAACGGCCATGAAGCTGAAGAAATAATAACGGAACATCCTGACTATTTTGACGTGGTTTTAACCGATCATAACATGCCGGAAATGACTGGGCTGGAGCTTGCCGAAAGGATTGGAAAACGTTATCCAAAACTCCCTTTCGTGATACTAAGCGGTTATAATAAGGATAAAATCGGTGATAATATGAAAGACCATGGAAGCATTAAGGCGGTGCTTAGAAAGCCAGCTGACCGCGAGACGCTCATGAAAACACTCAGCAGTGTTATCGCCGATCAAGTCAAAGCAGCCTAACGCACGCGGCCCTCACGCCACCACATTACCACCACTCCGATCGTCAAGAGCGCAAACCATGCACACGATGGAAACAATGGCTTGCTGCGAACCGACTTCACAACATAATCATTATTCTCCCGCAGCCCCACCCAGCTTCGTCCTGCATACCGCGTAGAATTGGCTAGCATACGCACATCAGGGCGCGCGACATCTTCCAGCCAGATCACACCACCATGGCTGGCTTCAACCAAAGGTCTGAGCTTTTCATCGGTGCTTAAAACATCGCGCAGCTCGGGCGGGTTTTGTTCACCTATAATTGCAAAGCGCCTGTTCCCGTTCGCATCCGAAAACGCATAAACGCCAAGCTGGTCAGCCAGAACGAGAGTTTGCAAAAATCCGGTTTCATCGCGCGTTAATGTAATATCGTCTTGTGTTCCATCCGGCTTGATCATGTTTAAAGGAATGCTTTCGGATTGCGCGTCCCGGCTGCGAATACGGATATCGCGCCCCTGCACGCTGATATCTAGCGCCTTTTCATCCAGCTCCGGCTCCTTCATCAACCAATGCACAACGCGTCGCAAAAGCTCCGCATGCGGTCCGCCGCCCTCATACCCGCGCGACCACAGCCAGATGTGATCACTGCCAATTTGCGCCACGCGCCCGTCATCGACACGGTCCAGTATCAAAAGCGGCGCATCATCCTGCCCTACCATCAAGGTATCACCGGATTTCTGCTGTAACGAGATTTGCCGTAGCCAAGACCCCCATCCGGGATTTTCAAGCGACCCACCATAAAGATCAAGCCCCTCAGTCACAGGATGCCTCAGCCCAGTATTGCTGATATGCGGTTTAAATACGGCACTAACGACATTGCCATCCGGACTAGCCGGAAGAATACGCCCCAGATCCGTATAATAAATTGAATCCTCACTGGCAAAAGACGGCCCGCTGGCCTCCAATAAAGCGCCGCCCTGACGCACATAGGTCGCTATATTGTTGAAATAATAACGCGGCAAAATACGGTTTAGACGATAGCGATCAAAGATGATGAGATCGAAATCATAAAGCTTAATCTCAAATAGTTCCCGAAACGGAAAAGCGATCAACGCCAGCTCGTTCTGTGGTGTGGCATCCAATTTTTCCGGCTCACGCAAAATCGTAAAATGCACAAGATCCACGCCGGGATCGGACGTCAAAAGATCGCGCCATGTCCGCCCGCCCGCATGCGGTTTACCGGACACCAAAAGAACTTTGAGGCGATCACGCACCCCATTCACCCGCAGGGCCGCGCGGTTATTCGCTTCCGTGATTTCGCCGTCCACAGGCGCCGCGCTTAGCTCAAAAATATTCTCGCCCGCATGCTCAATATCCAAATCCAAAACCTGCTCCTCACCAACCGGAACGAAAAACACATCGGGAGAGCCATCGAACGTCTGCAAAGTCACCTGCACATCTTTCGGACGAATATTGGCGGTATCAACCACCTTATAGCGCACACTCACGCGGTCACCGACAATGCCGTAAGAGGGCGCTTCAAGTATTTCCAACCTGCGGTCCTTTTCACTCTTGCTTCCGCTTAATAACGCGTGCACAGGGCCGTACTGCGTCCATTCATCAGGCGCACCGGGAACATCATGGATTTGCCCATCGGTGAGGAATATAACGCCTGCTCGTCGCTGCAAAGGCACATCCGCCAACGCGCGCTCAAGTGCATCAAATAAACGTGTTTCCTCACTAAGCGCTTCGCCTTGCGGTGCGGTGACGATGCGCAGATCAATACTTTTTTGTGCCGAAAGCTCTTTCTCCAAAGCCTCAAGCGCGGTTTGTGTACGCTCTGATCGCTTACCCATGCTCTGGCTTTCACTCTGGTCAACAACAATGACAGCAACGTCCTGCGTCGGCTCTTGTTCTTTTTCCAAAAGTGCAGGATTCAAAAGCGCGGTCATAAATGCTGTAAAGACGAGCGCACGTAAAGCAATGCTGCGCTTATTCTTCCAATATGACAGCGCCAGCAGCGCCGCGCCCAGAATACAAAAAACGATGATCCCGCTTTCGGATAAAAGCGGTTCGAAATGGATGCGGCTGATGCTTTCGGATATAGGATCCATTATTGACCGAGCCTTTCCAAAATGCTTTCAACATGAACTTGATCGGCCTTGTAATTCCCGGTTAAAGCGTACATTACCAAATTAACACCAAATCGTGTCGCCATTTCCCGCTGGCGGGTTCCGGCACCTGAACGATAATATCGTCCGCCACTGTCTGCCCATGCCCCGGCCCAGTCATGGGATCCGATAATGACCGAAGACACGCCATCACGACCACTGGCACTTGTCGCTTCCACCCAGAGCGTACCGCCTTGGTAACGTCCGGGAAAACTCTCCAACAGATAAAAACTTCGCCCCAAAACATGATCATCGGGAATAGGAGTCATAGCAGGAATGTTCAGCGCTCCAATCGCGTTGGCCAAAAACCGCGTGTCGTTTTCAGGGCTGCGCGTATCAATCAAAATCGTCCCGCCATGATCGAGATAGGATTGAATATTCGCCAGCGCGGCTTCCGATGGCGCAGGATCACCCGCCGCAATCGGCCAATAAATCAACGGAAAGAAATTGAGTGTGCCGCTTTCGGGTGAAAGACCAACCACACCTTCCGGCTCTGCCGACGTCCTGCGGTTCAAATTTTCCACCAGCATACCAAGCCCGGCTTCCACCAGTGTATTCGTCGCCGCATCCGGGCTTTTGAAATAGGCAAGATACAGCCCATCCGCATATTGCGCATCGGTGATAATATCGGCGTGGGCGGAGGAGCCAAAGGTGAGCACACTGCAGATCAGCAAAAGCGCCGTAAAGCCGCGCTGCTTGAATGTCAGGTTTAAAGACAGCAAAAGCATCACAAGCCAGTCAAGAATAAGCAATGTAAACGCTGCCTTGAGCAGCGCAGGCATCATTGCCATCTCATAGCTCTCGCCATAGGTTTGTACATTTAAGGTTACTGGCAAATCCTCAAAGCTCTTCAGCGTTCCAACCTGCGGGCCGAGGTTCAGAACCTCACCAATGTTACCGCGCCCGTAAACCCCCGGCGGATAAGATGAACTCGCGGAAAGATCGGCAAAGTCCACCGCCGCCACGGTTTGAACCGTGCTATCTGGGTCCTGAATACGGCCAAATCCGTCCAGAACCACAAGCGGCTGTAACGTCCCGCTGACATTTTTGATCGTGTCGGGTGCCGACCCCGCCAACTTCACAAGTCGGCTCAGCATCTGCACGAACATCCCCGAAAGCGGAAAATCAGACCAATCCGGCGAAGCCGTCGTATGCACCATCACCAACGAACCGTCATCCAGCGAAGACGCCGTGACCAATGGCGTGCCGTCATCCAGACTCGCCCATGTCTTCTCCGCAAGGTCGACCGAAGGCTGTGCCAAAAGCTGCTGCCGCACGGTAATATCTTCATGCAGGTTCAAACCGTAAAACGGACTGCCTTCTGAAAATGCCGCCAGCTTCGGCGGGTTATCCCATGTCAACGCGCCATCCATTGCCCGCATGCCCGAACGCACGGGAACAGGAATTAGGAAATTATCACTCTGCTCACTCGCCATATTCGGCCCCGCAAAGCGCAGCAACAGCCCGCCCTGACGCACCCAATCCTCTAACCTGTTCAACTCGCTGGGCACCAGCGATCCGATATCGGGCAGGATCATCATCGAAACGCTCTCATTCAAAATATCATCCACCCGCCCGGTGCGGATATCCGCATAAGGCTCCAGCGCGCGTGTAAGATAATAACTCGCCTCGATAAACGGCGTAGCTTCTGAATCCTGAAGCGGCGTGACGATGCCGACGCTTTTGCGGGCGAATAAATCCCCCAACATCAAAACACTGCCCGCGCTTTGCCGCTCAGCAATTTTAATCTGGCGAATGTCCTTGCGCAGCACTTCGGGTATATCAAGCGCAACACTTGCCCCGCGCGTTCCCGGGGTTAAGGCCACGCTTTGCAGTCCCAAAACGCGCCCGTTCTCACCGAGCGCCTGCAAAGTCACCGGCAACCCTTCGGGCACGCCGCCCGGAACCTCCAAAGCAACGCTATCCGCACTGGGCAGACCCTCATCGAAATGCAGGGCCAGTGGCAGCTCTTCCCGCGCAGGCGTAAACAGCTTCACAGCCCCTTGTGCCTGTACGGCATCCAGCAAATCCTCGAACCCTCTTTCCTGCAGCCCGTGCGAAAGCCAATAGGTGTCGGCCTTGCCTTCTTGTTCCTTAATCAACGTCGTAAGCGCATTGTAATCGGACGGCCAAGGCAGGGGCGATAAACCGCCCAGCACGGCCTCTGCTTCATTCGCACTCAGCGGCCCGAAAAGCGCGGGCTTATCTTGTCCCGCCGCCGGTGCAGTTGTGGCAATCAAAACCTCGTGCCCCGCGCGCTCAGCCTGCGCAAGCAAATCCTTGGCGCTATCCATCTGCGTGTCCCAGAGCGACCCCGCCGCCCAATCATTATCGATCAAAAGACGAATGCGGTTATTCCCCGAAAGCGTATCGGACGGGTTCAAAACAGGCTGCGCAAACGCCAGAATAACCAGCCCTGCCAGCAACAACCGCAGCAACAAAATCCACCACGGCGTATGGCTGGGCGTTTTCTGCTCAGGAATTAAGCCTTCCAGAAACGCCGCGCTCGGCAGGAAAATGCGTTTCGGCGCCGGTGGCATCAAACGCAACAAAAACCACAACGCGGGCATGGCGGCGAGCGCCACCAGCAGCCACGGATTAAGGAATATGAGGTTGCTGAAAAACGCACTCATACCCGCACCTCCAGCGTATCCCAAATATCCATCAAGCTGACTTCAAGCGGCATATCCGTGCGGTGCAAATGGTAATGCCATCCGTGATCGGCGCACAGCTTTTGAATGCCAGTTAAATGCGCCTGAATGCGGGCCTGATACTCTCCGCGAATAGCTGTGACATTATCAATGCGATGCTGCGCATGCCCCAGCCCTTCAAACACAACATGCCCGGAATAAGGCAGCTCCAGCTCCGCCGGATCAAGAACCTGTATCAATAACCCTCCGGAGCTTCGCGCGGTAAAACGATCAAGGCTTTTACCAACCGCATCCGGGGCGCACAAAAAATCCCCGCATAGAATGATCTGAGCATTCGAAGACGCCTTGCCGTGCGGCAGTTCATCATCGGAATGCGCCAATAACCGCGCGGCAATTTTATTCAATGCCGCATCCGAACGGCTGGCGCGTGTTTCCTCCAAAAACCCGACTTGCTCATCCCCGCGCTCTAACAAGAGCGCCAGCGCAAGACACAAAATTTGCGCGGCCTGCGATTTGGAATGCAAAGCCCTTTCGGATTGAAACCCCATGCTTTTGGAACGATTGCACCAGAAATGATAACTCTGCGGAGTCTGTAACTCCTTTTCCCGCACATAGACATGATCGGTCTTTGCGCTTTGCCGCCAATCAATGTCCTGCGGCCTGTCGCCCTCTTGGTATTCACGGTATTGCCAGAATTTCTCATGCCCGCCGGATTTTCGCTGCGCATGGCCCCCTTGCATCATATTCACCGCAATGCGCTCCGCTGCCGCACGCAGAGCCGGAACATCCAAAAGAGCATGTTCCGCGCTTTCTCGTAAGGTAAACGGGCTCCAATTCATAGCTTTTACAGGCTTTCACATAGGCTTTTGATGAGGGACATTTTACTAACCCCCGCGCTTTGCGCTTTATAATTCAACGCCATACGGTGCTTTAAAACCGGTTCGGCCAGATCGACCACATCATCCACGGACGGTGCTTCGCGCCCTTCAAGCAAGGCCTTCGCCCGCACAGCCAGCATCAACCCCTGCGATGCGCGTGGCCCCGGCGCCCATGTCACATAATCATTCACCGCATCCGGCGCATCGATGCCCGGGCGTGCCCGGCGCACAAGTGAGAGAATAGCATCCACAACGCTTTCCCCGATCGGCATATCGCGGATAAAGCGCTGCACGGCCTGTAGCTCATCTTGCTTTAAAACGGCTTTTATATCTTGTTGCGCATTGCTGGTCGTGGCCAAAAGGATCTGCCGCTCGGCATCTTGATCGGGATAATCAACATCAATCTGCATCAAAAATCGGTCAAGCTGCGCTTCGGGCAGGGGATAGGTCCCCTCCTGCTCAATCGGATTTTGCGTCGCCAGAACGTGAAACGGCTCGGGCAGCTTGTGGTTATGCCCGGACACACTGACTTCATGTTCCTGCATCGCCTGCAAAAGCGCGCTTTGCGTGCGCGGGCTGGCGCGGTTAATTTCATCGGCCATCAAAAACTGCGTGAACACAGGGCCTTCAATAAAGCGAAAGCTCCTCTTGCCCTTGGCATCTTCTTCGAGCACCTCAGACCCCACAATATCCGCAGGCATCAAATCGGGCGTACACTGAATGCGGTTGCTTGAAAGCCCTAAAACGCTGGCCATGGTTTCAACCAATAATGTTTTGGCCAGCCCCGGAACCCCGATCAGCAACACATGCCCCCCGGAAATAAGCGTAATCAAGGTCTGATCAACAACGGTGTTCTGCCCGAAAATCACCTTGCCGATTTCGCTGCGCGCCGCCGATAATTTTGCGGCATGGTCCTGAAGGTGTTGAGCTGCGGATGCATTGGCGGTCATGGTGCGAAAACTCCTTTTGAAATGATAGAATAAAACTATACTAGAGTTCTGAGCGGCTTTGAAAAGAGATAATGAACAAAATGACCGAACAAGCAGCAGATTTTCGCATTGATCGCGACGGCACATGGTTCCATGACGGCGCACCGATCAAGCGCGAAGCGCTGACGAAATTATTTGCCGACCGCGCGTTGAAAATCGATGAAGAGGGTAATTACTGGTTGCAAACGCCGTTTGAAAAATATCCGGTCGAAGTCGAAGACGTGCCCTTTGTTGTTGTGGATTATGAAGGTTTTGATTTCCGCACGAATCTGGCTGAAGTGATATCGTTAAACGATAAAACCAACTGGGAACTCCGCGATGGAATTCCTTATGTCGAAATTCGTAATGGCCTCTTCGCCCGCATCGGGCGCGCAGTCCTCTATAATCTCATTCGTGAACACGGCGAGAGTATCAAAGTTGAAAACAAAACCTTTAAGCTGGGTGAATCATAATGGATAAAGCGGCAACGATCCCCCCGCAAAAATGGATGAAAAGCCAGCAGGCCAGAGCTGTCATGGACGCTCTGGGCGAGGGGAGTGCCCTGTTTGTCGGCGGCTGCGTGCGCAATGCACTGCTGGGCCGCGAGGTTGAGGATATCGACATCGCCACGCTCCATACACCCGACAAAATCATAGACCTGCTGGGCAAAGCGGGCATCAAAACCATCCCCACAGGAATCGAGCACGGCACGGTGACGGCTGTGATCGATAAGCAAAGCTTTGAGATTACAACCTTGCGCAAAGATGTAGAGACCGATGGCCGCCGCGCCGTTGTCGCATTTTCTCAAAGCTGGGAAGAGGATGCGCAGCGTCGCGATTTCACCACGAACACCTTGCTGATGAACGACAATGTCGACGTCTTTGCACCGCTGGGGA
>CAYGNI010000047.1:3592-14374 GCA_964351195.1 uncultured Micavibrio sp. | reverse complement strand
CCCGGCATGCCGGGTCTGACCTGCCATTGGGTGGCATATCGCAGTTCGTATTCAATTGGATCTTCGATCGTTAAAACATGTTTGCGGCGTCTGTCGATTTGCTGGACGCAGGCATACAGCGTTGTTGTTTTACCGGAACCGGTCGGACCGGAGAGGATAATCATACCCCCACCCCCTTTAATTTCCGGAGAGAGCAGCCTTGCCAGATGATCCCCTACATCTTCGTGGCGACGGAACAGCTCGTCGAAGCCTTTTAGCGCGGCGCGGTCAAGAAGACGTAATGTCAGCTTTTCACCATCCTGGGCCTGTGGGCCGGCAGCCACACGAACGTCGATGGCGCGGCCTTGCCAAGTGAAGCCGAAACGGCCGTCTTTGGGGGTTACGCGGTCCCCGAAGTTCAAACCGGCATCGCGTTTGATCAAGGTCGTTAAACGCGCCATGGCCTCGGCGGGCAATAAGTGCATCGGGATTAAGTCCCCGTCAATACGGTATTGGATCCAGTTTGGCGCTTCGGGGTTATTATCCTGCACCAGGTGAATATCGGAGGCGCGCATTTGTAGCGCTTCGGCGAGCATGTCGCGTTGAAACTGGTTCAGCAAGAGACCGTTGTCACTGTCGGCCAGCCATAAAGACAGCGTTTTTTCACAACGATCCGCAGACAAATCATGCACGGAGCGCAGCGTGTCGATGAGTTCTTTTCTGTCCCAGACTTCGACTTCAATTTTCTCGACATGAAAGCCGCTTCGGTTTGCAGTTGAAAGCAGGTTTTCAATTTGACGGTCATTCAGGTCATGCAACGGGGCAATGCGCATAACCGCTTCGCGCAGGCCAATCAGGTGAATGCTTAAGGGCAGCCAGGATTGCACAGGCAGAACTGCGCGGAGCTGGTCCCCTGTTGCGCGGTCTTTGATCGTTTCCGCTTCCGCCGCAGCTTCTGATTGAGAGGGCGCGCCGGCCATATCCAGAAGCTGTTCTGTTGAACGGGGAAGCCCTTGATCCATCATCATGGCGCGTTCGCGCTGTACCATGTCCAGATAGCGTTCGCGCCCTTCACTGGAGCGCGGTTTACGGGTCTTTGTACTTTTTTCTTTTACGATGTCTGTAGTGTTTTCTTCCATACCGCGATCTGTGGCTTTAGCCGTCCGTGTTGTCGTTCGTTGCTAATGCTGTTCCGCCACCCGTGTTAGAGCCCGTGCCTATACGGTTGACTGATGAAGACAGGGAGCGGTCGAACAAAAGCAGAATTCTCTGACCTTGGTGTAAAAACTCTATGCCATTTTTCTGGATCACAACGAACCATGGTACACCGCCAATAACCAGCTCTTCACCATCGAACACCAATCTTGACCCGCCGGGACCACTGATGATCGCGCGCGTTGGCGAGAATGACGTGATTTTGTAACCATCTAGCACGCTTGCAGCGTTCGAGTTGCCCGCCGCTGTAGGCAGAGAGGCCCTTTGTGCATTTGCTCTTGCGGCTTCTCTTTGCTGGGCTTCGATATCCGGATCAGAAGACCCAGCACTTGCGGAGCCGCCGATGATAGATGAACCATTTAAAACAATTGCTTTTTGGTCTTGTGAGACCGTATTAGTAGCCTGACCTCGCACCGGTAATATCAGGATTCCGCGTGTACCATCATGAATAACCTGCACATCATCGAAAACGTTACCAACCCGCGTAGGGGACCATGTCAGCGTCAAAGGACAGGCCTCAATCGGTTGTAAGACAACGTCTTTGGCACAACCTATCTCTTTGAAGCTTAAACCGTTATCTGATCCGGAGAGCCTAATATCGTCAATTTTAATCGGCGCATCGCCCGCGTTCACCAGCGACACCGTGATGGCTGACGCTGTTTCCACGCCTGGGCCAAAATCAATTTCTGTTTGTGAAGCAACAAGCAGACCCTTTCCTGGAACGGCGCGTGGGAATATCTCTGCCTCGTCAACATCATCGGGTTCAAACTCACCCTTGAGAGGTACGCTGGACAAACCCGCAGGACCGTCATGTTTTATAATCAGAACGCCAGATGAACGCCCCTCAAGTTGAGGAGACCACGTCACTGTTGCAATACAGGCCTGGCCAGCCAATAGTTTTTTACATTCTGTTTTTAGCTTATAGCCTGCGCTATCAGCGGCATCGACGTATATCTCGGAAATAGTGATTGGAATGGAGGTGATGTTTCTTAAGATCACAGGCTCAACCAAAGTCTGACTTGAATCCAAATCACCGAAATCCAGCTCATCGGGGATTGTTTCAATATCACTGGTGAGTTTATCGGTTGCATCGCCGCTTGTTTCAACGGTTCCGGAAATGGTGGATGTCACAAGTCTTGTGCGGCCGCTATGCGCCATTAGCATTTCCATACGCCACGGGCCGGGCTGCAGCCCTTTGACAGATAGGGCAATCGCACATTCCGCGCCAGACTCAAGCTCTTCGCCCTGACATTGGTTTGAGGCCACTGTTCCAGATACTGTTGAGGATGGGTAGAGCTGTATAACGCCCGTTTTTACTGGCTGACCGCCTTCATTGCGAAAGAGGATAACAACCTGTGCCGTAGCTCCAATCGGTATTTTGCCACCATCTATTCTGTCTTCAACCGGCTTTAAGCCGCCGCCCGGCGTCCCGCTTGCAATGGCCGTACCGGGATCGCCAAACCCGGGGTATTGCGCAGCTGCACCGTTCGCTATAGCAAACGGGACAAGGGCAAAAACAGCCAATAGCAATCTGTATAAATAATGCGAACGCATAATTATGATAGACCTGAATAGAATATGTAGCTCAGAGAATACGAACCACGTCATCTTTAAAGTATAACATAAAAGCTGTGGATTAAAGCATCAAATATACATTTTTTATTTATGCAAGATTTGAAAATTTCGAATTATTGGCTCGGGTCAAGTAAATCGCTAGGAATACTGCTTTCCGGGTACTCTTCAGACTTGCGGCCTTGAGCATCTATCCCGTTCTCATAAACAGGGCGACCTTGCGAATCAGTAATAACTGTTTGACGACCATCTGGCATTGAACCTTCAGATGTATAGACAATCACACGTGGGCGCAGCAGGAAAACAATTTCTGTGTTGGAAACCCTTGCTTCGCGGCTGAGCGGGAAAATTGGATCCTGGAAGCCTGGCCCCATTTTATCGAGGTTATCACTTTCGCGCACGAGCCCGGCAATCAGGAGCGAATCTCCCGGGCGGATACGGACCTGGGTTGTAAGCTCGCGCTCTGTTGTTCTTGGCAACTGCAAGGTTGTTCCATCGGCATCAAAGTCATCGAAGTCGAGGAAGGTTTGCAGCTCAATCTCGATGTTACCGTAGATGGTTGCCTTGTCCCATGCGCTGGCAATGGTGATGGTGAAGCCGGTGTCAACAGAGTCTGTTTCCGTCGACACTGTCACCTCGCCGTTATCGACAGAGCGGCTGAGAGAGGAGACGTAGTTTGTAGTGTCCGCAGCGCGCAGCGTCGCTTCGGATCCAGAAAGAACCGTGATTTGCGGCTGTGATATAGTTTTCACAGCACCATAATCAGAGATAAACTCAAGAACTTGATCACCCCCAAAAGCCACATCTCCCGTCGTGGGCAATCCAATACTGATGGGAGAACCCGAGGTAGCCCCGCCGGGGAGGGAAATACCGGCGTTAAACTTGCCAAAACTGTCAATTTTCTCCCAGTCGATCCCTGTGGTGTTGCCTGAGTCGAGAGCCACCTCCCAGATATAAATTTCGAATACGATCAGCGCCGTATTGGAACGGATGCGTTGAAAATAACGCTCAGCCAGTTGAGCCGTTCTGTTTGTGGCTTCATAAATAATGGTTCGCGTGGCCGTTTCGGTCGTTGGCTGTATTCCCGTGATAGCCTGAAGGCCTGTTGCCATTGCGCTCAAAATATTGTCCTCGCCAACGGGCGGGATTGTGACGGTGAAAGTTTGAGTGTCCTTGATAACGATCACACCGTCTTCGAAGGCGCAATAGAGGTCAGCCAAGCTACAAACCTTGTTCACCACCCGATCCAGCGGACCGCGGAGATTTGTGACCGTAATCGTACGGGTTAACCCTTCATCTGTCTCGAACGCCAAGGGAATTTCATAATCCGCAAGGATAAGCTGCAACGCACCAGCCAGCGTTTCGCCGCGCAGTTCAAAGGGCCCAACGATGTTGGTTGGCAACTTATCACCTTCCAAGGTTTCGGGCACTAATACATCGCTGCCGAGCGGGAGATACAGAACGCTATCGGGTCTTTCGTTCACCGCTTCCTTGCGCTCATCCGCCATGGTTGGCGAAGGCACATTCACATTCCGCGCCGCCGGTGAATCTGCCTGCGCACATCCAAACAGGATCAGCACAACGAGACAAAGCGCAGAGATGGGCGATGCGCCAGATTGTTTTCCTGTTTTGAAATGCTGCACCATAATCTTAAGAAGACCTCGATTTGATTTGGAGAGTGCGAGACACAGTTTTAATAAGCCTATCGCGCTCCACCGGTTTCATCAAGACCGCAGCAACACCCCATTTATTTGCCTCGCTTAAAAGGTCAGGGTTACTGTCTCCGGTCACCAGGATGACGGGTGTATCAATTTCATCGCCCCGAATAGAGCGAATAAATTCAAACCCGCCAATGGGTTCCATGCGAACATCGACAATCGCGATGTCTATGTTATTGCCAATCTCTTCCAAAGCGGTGGTCCCGTCAGACGCTTCAAGAACTTCATATTCAGCCCCTTCCGCGTTTTGTAAAAACTTAACAATCTGCATACGTACAAAGTCATTATCTTCAACGACTAGAATGCGGGCTGTTTGGGACATTATGATTGTATTACCTGAGCTTAAGCGAGATTAACGATAGAAAATACCAAAATTTACTTTAGAGGAAAAAGCGGCAATGCAATAGCCCTTGGAGTAATTATACACACAGTTTTTCGTAGACTGCTAAGAACTTGCTTCGTGTGATGAAGCAATCCAGAAAACGTACTTGCTGGCCCTGGATTGCTTCGCTACGCTCGCAATGAGAAAACTAACTGAGGTTCTATGCTGAATATTCTTGCCCTCCTCTGCCTTTTAAGCGCGCCTGTGTTGCTGATCCTTTTATCTGTGATTGATTTGCGGGTGCGGCTTTTGCCCAATATTTATAATGCGGCCCTGGCGGCGGCGGGAATTCTATTCCATCTTTTTACGCAGTTTCATTTTCTTGCGCCGCTCAGCATGTTCATCGGCGCGGTGATAGGGGCTGGGCTTTTATATGCCATTCGCTTTGTGGCCAATCGGCTTTATAATCAAGATACGCTTGGTTTAGGGGATGTGAAGTTGATGGGCGCGGCGGGATTGTGGCTTGGACCTGATATGATTTTAAAGGCGCTTGTTATTGGCGCGCTGGCAGGGGTTGTTCATGGCGTGGGTATGATGATTTATGCACGGTTTAAGACGAAGGCCTCGGAAAAGCTCTCGACATTCGCTGTTCCGGCTGGACCCGGGTTTTGCGTCGGGATCTTTGTTGCGGGGGCAGTGTTGTATTGGCCGTTTATAGAAGGGATTGTGCGATGAAATCACTTGAAGGCATCCGCGTTTTGGATCTCAGCCGCGTTTTGGCCGGCCCTTTTTGCACCCAAATGCTGGGCGATTTGGGCGCCGAAATCCTTAAAATTGAAAGACCCGGACGCGGCGATGATACGCGCGGGTGGGGCCCGCCTTTTCTCAAAGACGCTGCGGGCCAGAATACGAGCGAAAGCGCGTATTATCTGGCGTGCAACCGTAACAAGAAATCACTCGCCATCGATATTACAACGCCGCAAGGACAAGAGATTATCCATGGGCTTATTGCGACATCGGATATTGTGATTGAGAACTTTAAAGTGGGGGGCCTTGAGAAATACGGGCTGGGTTACACGCAGATCAAAGATCAATATCCGTCCCTTATTTATTGCGCCATTAGCGGTTTTGGACAAAACGGGCCTATGGCGCGTGAGCCGGGCTATGATTTTTTGGCGCAAGGCATGGCGGGGCTCATGGCGTGCACCGGCGATCCCGATGGTGAGCCGATGAAGGTCGGCGTTGCGCTGTCTGATATTATGACGGGTATGAATGCGGCGATTGGTATTTTGGCGGCGCTGCATGCCCGCGAAAAAACGGGAAAAGGGCAGATGGTGGATGTGGCGCTGACCGATTGTACGCTGGCTGGACTGACCAATATCGCGCAATACTATCTGACATCCGGAAAGCTTGCGCCGCGGCTTGGCAACGCACATAGCACGATCGTGCCTTATCAGGCTTTTGAGGCTAAAGACGGGCATATCATCCTCAGCGTTGGGAATGATGATCAATTTGCGCGGTTTGCGGCTTTTGCCGGCTATCCCGAATGGGCGCACGATGCGCGGTTTCAAAAGAATTCAGGACGCGTCGAGCACCGCGATGCTCTCGTTCCTTTAATCAGAGACACGATTGCGGCGCAGAGTATGGAGCATTGGATTACAGGACTTAACGAACATAACGTGCCCTGCGGCCCCGTAAATACGATGGATAAGGTTTTTGAAATGGAGCAAATTCAGGCACGCGATATGCAAATTGAGATGCGGCATTCTCTTTCGGGCACGCCTGTATCGTTGGTAGGAAGCCCGCTCAAACTCTCGGAAACGCCGGTGTCTTATGACCTTGCACCACCGACATGCGGGCAACACAGTATTGAAATTTTGAAAGAAGTACTTGATTTCGATGACGCAAGCATTGCAGAACTTAAAACACACAATATTATCGGTACGGGATCATGACGGCTTTAAAACATTTGCTTGGCATCGACGAATTAAGCAAAAACCAAATCGAACAGATTTTGGATCGGGCGACTTATTACTCGGATGGGCTGTCGATTGGGAAATGGGATCACAACCTCCTGCATGATAAAATCATCCTGCATCTTTTCTTTGAGCATTCCACGCGCACGCTGACCTCATTCGAAATGGCGGCCAAGCGTCTTGGCGCGGATGTCATTCGCTGGAACCCGATGACAAGCTCGCTGTCCAAAGGTGAGAATTTCACCGATACGGTTGATACGCTTGCGGCGATGCGCCCCGATGCGATTGTGATCCGGCATGCGGATTTTGGTGCGCCGAAATTTATCGCAAGCCGGACGGATTGCCCTGTCATCAATGGCGGGGATAGCTGGCGCGAACACCCGACGCAGGCGCTTTTGGATGCGCTGACCATTAAGCAACATTTTGGAACACTTGAGGGACTGACTGTCACTATTATAGGTGATATTGCGCATAGCCGCGTCGCGAGCTCAAACATGCAATTATTGACCAAGGTGGGATCGAAGGTGCGCGTTATTGCCCCCGATGTTTTGATGCCGCAAAAGCTGGTCGTTGATAACGTAGAGAAATTCAGCTCTCTTGATGAAGGCCTGCCGGGAAGTGATGTGGTGATGACCATTCGCTTGCAAAAAGAGCGCATGGATACGGCGCTGATTTCTTCGGATGCGGCTTATTTCAATGAGTATGGTGTGAAGCTTGCCCAGATTGATAAACACTGTCCGAACGCGGTGATTATGGACCCCGGTCCGCTTGTGCGTAATGTGCAGATGGAAGACAGCGTTGCGGAAGATCCAAAGCGCAGTTTGATCCTCAAACAGGTTGCGAACGGTATCCCGACACGTATGGCTGTGCTTGATATGCTGGTGGGGGGATGATGGAGCCGGTCTTTCTGCATTTCTTTTGGGGGTATGTTTTAGGGTCTATTCCCTTTGGCCTGATCCTGACGAAATTGTTCCTCAAGGAAGACATCCGCAAAATCGGTTCCGGCAATATCGGTGCGACGAATGTTTTACGAACCGGCAATAAGCTTCTCGCATTTTTGACTTTGCTGTTTGATGCGACAAAAGGCGCGTTTTTGATAGTCGTCGTTTATTATTTTGGTCTTGAGAATTGCATCACCATGGACGGCAATACCGTTTGCGAGCCCCTCAACTTCAGCGAAGAGCAGCATGTGATGATGCTGGTTTTGGGGTTTGGTGCAATTTTGGGGCATTGCTATCCTGTGTGGCTCAAATTCAAAGGCGGGAAAGGCGTGGCGACAACATTCGGTGTTTTGCTGGCGGCGGTTCCCTGGGCCGGATTTGTAGCGGCGGGGACTTGGGGCATTGTGGCCGGGTTCTTCCGCTATTCTTCATTGGCGGCGTTATCGGCGATGGCGATTGCGCCGGTGGCCACGATTATCTTTTACGGCCCCCTTCCCGCGCTGATGACTTTATTTATAAGCGCGCTCGTCTTACTGCGTCACAAGGATAATATCCAGCGTCTTATCAAAGGCGACGAACCTAAAATCGGACAGAAATAATGTTCCTGAAAAAAGAACACGGCGCGCCTCTTCCCGATCAAGAAAAACTGAACTGGCTTCGGTTATCGCGTACGGAGAATGTGGGGCCGATTACGTTCTATCGTCTGGTGCAGCGTTTCGGTTCTGCGGGCGAAGCGCTTGCGGCTTTGCCCGAGCTGGCGAAAAACGGCGGGCGCAAACACCCCTTAAAGGCACCGGTCATGGGCGGGGTGGAGCGCGAATATGAAGCGCTTCGCAAACTTGGCGGTGATATCGTTACGGCTGCGGATGAGGGGTATCCGATTGCGCTTTCGGCGTGTGATGATGCGCCGCCTGTTCTCTCTTATATAGGTAAGCCTGCGCTTTTGAATCAGAATTGCATCGGCATCGTCGGGGCGCGCAACGCGTCGCTTAATGGCCGCAAGATGGCGGAGAATTTGGCGCGGGAGCTTGGTGCGCGCAATCAGGTGATTGCTTCGGGGCTTGCACGCGGGATTGATACGGCCGCGCATAAAGGCTCTTTATCATCAGGCACAATCGCCGTTGTCGCGGGCGGGATCGATGTGGTTTATCCCGAAGAAAATATTGGCCTCTATGATCAGATTAAAGAGGGCGGGCTTATTCTGGCGGAAAGTCCGCTTGGCGTCGCGCCGCAAGCACGGCATTTCCCCAAGCGCAACCGGATTGTTTCGGGCCTGTCGAAAGCAACCATTGTGGTGGAGGCGACGATGCGCTCCGGCTCATTGATCACGGCGCGCATGGCGGGTGAACAAGGGCGCGATGTGATGGCTGTGCCGGGCTCGCCAATGGACCCGCGCGCGCAGGGGCCTAATCATTTGATTCGTGAAGGCGCGACGTTGGTCCGCAATGCCGATGACGTTTTAGAAATCATCATGAATTTTACGGGCAATTCTTTGCGCGAGCCATACCATCCGCAAACCCTTGTTGAGAGTGCCCCTTCAGTCGATGAAGATATTACCGAAGATGCGCGCGATCTTGTGGTGGAGAGCTTGTCCTTTACACCGGTGAGTGTTGACGAACTCCTTCGAGCATGTCATATGAGCATTCCGGCCCTGCAAACAATTTTGCTGGAACTGGAGCTTGCGGGGCGCGTGAAGCGCCTTCCTGGGAACCGGGTTAGCCTTATTGAAGAGTAAAAAGTTTAGCGCCGCAGGCATTAAAAGTTAACCACAGACGACACAGGTGAAACACAGGAGCGTTTTGTGACTATCAGAAATTAACGCCCCTGTGTTTTCTTCTGTGTTCACTGTGGTAAAAATTTTGCGCCTTACGGCGCGTAGAAGGAATTAGAATATAGTGTCAGAAAACCTTGTCATTGTTGAGTCACCGGCCAAAGCCAAAAAGATTGGCGGGTATTTGGGTTCCGATTACGAAGTGCTGGCGAGTTTTGGCCATGTGCGTGATTTGGTCAATAAAGACGGATCTGTCTTGCCCGACGAAAATTTTGCGATGAAATGGGAGCTGGGGGAGCGATCCGCCAAGCATGTCAACGATATCAAACGTGCGGTGAAGAATGCGCAGACTGTCTGGCTCGCACCTGACCCGGATAGAGAAGGTGAAGCCATTGCATGGCATATCCAGGAGATGCTCAATGAAGGTGATCTCTTAAAGGGTAAAACCGTTCATCGTGTCGCCTTTAACGAGATTACCAAGAAAGCCATTTTGCAGGCGTTTGAAAGTTCGCGTTCCATTGATACGCCGCTTGTTGAAGCCTATCTGGCGCGCAGGGCTCTGGATTATCTTGTCGGGTTTAATCTCTCTCCTGTTTTATGGCGCAAGCTTCCGGGGTCACGGTCCGCGGGACGCGTGCAATCGGTTGCGCTGCGTCTTATTTGTGAGCGCGAAGCCGAAATAGAGGTTTTCGACGCGCAGGAATATTGGTCGATTGAAACGAAGCTGCATACAGCCAAAGGCGTGCCTTTCATGGCGCGGCTTACGCATCTTTCGGGGAATAAGCTCGGGAAGCTGGATATTGGCAGCGAAGAAGAGGCCAAGCTTGCCGAAGATCGCATTCGTAACAAAACACTGTCTGTTCAAAAGATTGAGAAAAAGCAGGTACGGCGTAATCCTGCTCCGCCGTTCATTACATCCTCGTTGCAGATGGAAGCGTCTCGTAAATTGGGGATGAGCGCGTCACAAGCGATGCGCACGGCGCAGGCGCTTTATGAAGCCGGGTTTATCACTTATATGCGTACGGATGGAACGACGTTATCCGAAGAGGCCGTGACACAAGCGCGTAGCGTGATCAAAAGTGAGTATGGCGATCATTATGTGCCTGAAGCGCCGCGGCTTTATAAATCCAAAGCCAAGAATGCGCAAGAAGCGCATGAAGCTATTCGTCCGACTGACCTTTCGAAATTGCCAGGCCGTAACGGATCGCCGATGGGGGATGAAAAAGAACGCCGTCTTTACGAGCTGATCTGGAAGCGCACGATTGCTTCGCAGATGGATAATGCGGTT
>CAYGNI010000047.1:0-3582 GCA_964351195.1 uncultured Micavibrio sp. | reverse complement strand
GTTATGGACCAGATGGCCGTTGATCTTTCTGACGGCACCGATGATGTCATATTGCGGGCCAATGGTTCGGTTGTGAAGTTTGACGGTTTCCTGACGCTGTATCAGGAAAATAAAGACGACGATGATGAAAAAGATGTCGATGATAAAGACCGCCGCTTGCCGCCAATGAATGAGGGCGAGCCAGCCAAGCTTGTTGATGTCATGCCGGATCAACATTTCACGCAGCCACCGCCGCGTTACTCCGAAGCGACGCTTGTGAAGGCGCTCGAGGAAATGGGGATTGGCCGGCCGTCAACCTATGCATCCATCATGCAGGTTCTGCGTGACCGGAATTACGTCACAATGGAATCGCGGCGTTTTGTACCGGGGGATCGCGGGCGCGTGGTCACGACATTCCTCACCAAATTCTTTTCCAAATATGTTGATTATGATTTCACCGCAAATCTGGAAGAAGAGCTCGATGCGATTGCCGGGGGCCATGTCGACTGGAAAGAGATGCTGCGGCAGTTCTGGGTGGATTTCATTGCGGCTGTCGATGAAGCCAAGGGGCTGACGATTACGGAAGTGATTGATTATCTGGATGCGGATCTAGGTCCGCATTTCTTCCGCAAAACCGAAGAGGTTCCTAATCCGCGTTTTTGTAATGCGTGTAAGGATACGCACGGCGATGGGCGATTGGGTTTGAAGCTTGGTAAGTTTGGCGCATTTATTGGGTGTTCTAACTATCCCGAATGTAAATTTACGCGGCCTTTGGAGATGATTGATGAGAAGGTCGAAGAGGGTGAAGCATCACTATCGAATGAGCCGAAAGTGTTGGGCGAAGAGCCGGGAAGCGGACGCACCGTATCGCTTCGCCGTGGGCCTTATGGGCCGTATGTGCAGATTGACCCTGCGCCGGAAGAAAAGCCCGACCTTGAAGGGTATGAAAAAGATTTAGCGGCGTGGGAGATTGCGAAGGCAGCGGCCAAGGCCGAAGGCAAAAAAGCGCCGACCAAGCCCAAAAAACCAACCGCGCCCAAGCCCAAGCGTCAGGGATTGCCCAAGGGGCTTTCTCCAGCGGATGTCGATTTGGAAAAGGCATTATCGTTATTGGCCTTGCCGCGTGATGTGGGTGAACACCCGGAAACCGGGAAGATGATCAAGGCCGGGATCGGGCGTTTCGGGCCATTCGTTCAGCATGACGGGAAGTTTGCGAGTTTGCAAAAGGATGATGATGTCATGCATATCGGTATGAACCGCGCGATGGAGCTGATCGCATTAAAAGAGCAGCGCGACGCGGCGAAGGCGGCCAAGCAGGGCGAAAAAGGCGAGACCGCAGAAAAACCGAAAGCCAAGCCAAAGGCGATGAAAAAAGCCGCGCCTAAAAAGAAAAAGGCTACGGCGAAGAAAAAGGGTTAAGAATTAATTTTGGCCATTCATTCCTGGTGCACCTTCTACGACACCCGCGCTAAGATCAGCTAATGATGGGCCAGCCTCTTCCTCTGCAGCGGCAATTGCTTCGTTTACCTCTAATCTGACAGCAGCTTTATCCATTACTGACACACCTTCCTGTGCTATGCCTCTAACATAATCACGAACACCTTCACCACGACGAAATTCTGCTATAGTCTCATCTTCCGCTAACCTTCTTAGTGCCTTTACTACGTTAGCAACGCCAGGTCGTCCACTAGCCTCTACTTTATTTGCTTGGTCTGATAGTTTTCTCGTTAAAATCGAACCAAATGTGGGGCGTTCAGTAAGTTCAGAGGGCTTGGCAGCGGCTGCGACCTCTTCTCTTAATCTAGCAGCTTCTCTTCCTGTTCCAACCACTCTTGATGCTTTTGCCATACTATGCTCCTTAAACTTGCAACTATTCTTAAAATATGAAAAAAATATATGTCAATAAAATATACTTTGTGTCAAGCACTTTTCACGTGTAGTACAGGCACATGACCTTAAAACAATCAGACATTCTGAAATTTATTCAATCCGCGCCGCAGCCGGTGACGAAGCGCGAGATTGCGCGTGCCTTTAAGATCAAAGGCGGGGAGCACCGCGTGGCGCTGAAGCAAATCCTGAAAGCGTTAGAAAAAGACAGCGTGATTACCAAGCAGGCGGGCGGGGTTTATGCCGCGCCAGATGGTTTGCCGTCTGTGGGTGTTGTCGAGGTTATTAACATTACCAATGATGGCGAAGTGAGCGCGCGCCTTACCGAATGGAACGACGAGCATCAGGGGCCGCAGCCCAAGATCGAGATTGTTCCCGATAAAAAAGCTTTTGAGCGGCTCAAAGAAAATATGCGAGCGTTGGTGCGGCTTTCGCGTCAAAGCGACAAATTTTATGAAGCACGGATTATCAAGATCATTGATGATGAAGACCGAGGCCGCGTGATGGGGATGCTACGCTATCACAAGCACGGCCCTATTCTTGCGCCGGCCGATAAAAAGGCGAAATTCGAGTTTGATATCAATCCTGGCGACCTGAATGGGGCGAAAGAAGGCGATCTGATTGTCGGGGAAGTTTTGCCCTCGCGCGGGCTGAAGCGCAAAAAGGTCCGTGTGGTCGAGGTAATCGGTAAACAGGGCGATCCTAAATCGATCAGTCTGATGTCGCTGCATGAGGCGGGGATTGTTGAAAAATTCCCCGATGCGGCGATTGCGGAAACGAAGGGGATGAAAGTCCCCGAGCTTAAGGGCCGCGAAGATTTGCGTGCCATTCCACTGGTTACGATTGACGGCGCGGATGCACGCGATTTTGACGATGCGGTTTTTGCCGAGAAACAAGATGACGGCGGGTTCCACCTGATTGTGGCGATTGCGGATGTGGCGCATTACGTGAAGCATGGAAGCGCGCTGGATAATGAAGCGCAAAGGCGCGGAAACTCTACGTATTTCCCCGATCGCGTTGTGCCGATGCTGCCTGAGGCTCTCTCCAATGATTTATGCTCGCTGCGTCCCAATGAAAACCGCGCTTGTCTTGCGGTTCATATGTGGATTAACAAGGACGGGCACCTTAAAAAGTATAAATTTGTCAGGGGGTTAATGCGAAGCGCTGCACGGCTGACCTATGAACAGGTACAAGCGGCGCAGGATGGAATCGAAGATGATCTGACAGGTCCCATCCTAGGACCTGTCATTAAACCTTTGTACGAGGCGTTTGCCATATTGGATCACGCACGGCAAAAAAGAGGGGCATTGGATCTCGATTTGCCCGAACGGCAGATTGTGATTGATGAAAAAGGCAATATGAGCGGCGTGAAAACCCGCGATAGGCTTGACTCTCACAAACTTATCGAAGAATTCATGATTTTGGCGAATGTGGCGGCGGCGAGCGCTCTGGAAGACAAAAAAGACCCGAAAGCGTTCCCCTGCGTCTACCGCATTCATGACCGGCCAAAGCTGGATAAGCTTGATTCTGTGCGAGAATTCGTCGAAAGCTTTGGGATTTCCATGCCTAAAGGTCAGGTTATGGAGCCAAAACAGATTAATAATGTTCTGCGGCATGCCGCGAAGCTCCCCTACTCCCACCTCATTTCACAGGTGATTTTACGATCCCAGTCCCACGCGGTATATTCACCGCAAAACCTTGCTCACTGTGGCCTTG
>CAYGNI010000046.1:0-15155 GCA_964351195.1 uncultured Micavibrio sp. | reverse complement strand
CGCTTTTCCACCGCGCGGTCCGCAATGGTCACGGGTGAGTCATCCCCCTTGATCTCTATCGTCATGGGCTTGCGAAAATACGGCCGGACAATCTCCCCCGCTTCATCCGCGAGCCTCTTGGCAAGCGCTTCAAATTCCTGCATAACTACTCCTTCAAACTATAAAGAAATAGAGCGTATTAAATGAAATCGGTCAACGATATTAGAAACGAATTTTTGGGCTTCTTTGAAAAGAATGGGCACGCCCGTGTGGACTCAAGCCCGCTTGTCCCGCAAAACGACCCGACCCTGATGTTCGTCAACGCCGGGATGGTGCCGTTCAAGGATGTCTTTACTGGCAAGGAACACCGCGATTACAACCGCGCAACATCGGCGCAAAAATGCGTACGCGCCGGGGGCAAGCATAACGACCTTGAAAATGTCGGCTATACCGCGCGCCACCACACATTTTTTGAAATGCTCGGCAATTTCTCCTTCGGCGATTATTTCAAAGAAGAAGCGATTTCTTTTACATGGGAATTGCTGACAAAGAATTTTGAGCTCAACCCAGACAAACTCACGATAACTGTACATGCAACCGACGAAGAAGCTGCTGCCATTTGGCGCAAAGTTTCTGGTTTATCTGATAGTAGAATTCTTCGAATCGACAGCGACGATAACTTCTGGCGCATGGGTGACACAGGGCCATGTGGCCCCTCAACAGAAGTATTTTATGATCATGGTGATCACCTTTGGGGTGGTCCTCCGGGCACCCCCGAAGAAGACGGCGACCGCTTCATCGAAATCTGGAATAACGTCTTCATGCAATATGAACAAATCGATGCTGATACGCGCGTTGATTTGCCTAATCCCTGCATTGATACAGGCATGGGGATTGAGCGTATGGCTGCAACCTTCCAGGGCACGCATGATAATTATGCTACCGATACTATGCGTGCCCTGATCGAGCATTCCGCCGACCTGACGGGCATAGACCCTGACGGCGATATGTCCGCGTCCCACCGCGTCATCGCCGATCATATCCGCTGCTCCGCCTTCCTTATGGCCGATGGCGTGATGCCGTCAAACGAGGGGCGCGGCTATGTGCTACGCCGGATTATGCGCCGCGGCATGCGCCACGCCCATTTGCTGGGGGCGCAAGACCCGCTCATGTATAAACTCTTCCCAACGCTCCTTGGCAAAATGGGCGAAGCCTACCCGGAACTTGAACGCGCCCAAAGCCTCATCACCGAAACCCTGAAATCCGAGGAAGAACGCTTCAAAGTCACCCTTGATCGCGGCTTGAAAATGCTTGAGGAAGAAACCGCAAAAGTGGCCTCCGGCGCGAAATTCCCCGGTGATGTGGCGTTTAAACTCTACGACACCTTCGGCTTCCCCCTCGATCTCACGCAAGACGCGCTCAAATCCCAAAATATCGACGTCGATACCGATGCCTTTGATGCCGAAATGGCCAAACAAAAAGCCGCCGCCCGCGCCGCATGGTCCGGCTCCGGCGACGCCGCCACCGAAAAGCTCTGGTATGACCTCCTTGAGGAATGCGGCCCCACGGAATTTTTGGGCTACGATACCGAGGAAGCCGAAGGCCAAATCCTTGCTATCGTCAAAGACGGCGAACGCGTCGACTCCCTGTCCGAAGGCGACGAAGGCATCATCATCACCAACCAAACCCCGTTCTACGCCGAATCCGGCGGCCAAGTAGGCGATAAAGGCGAGATCAAAACTGACGACACACACGCCGAAGTCACCGACACCAAAAAATATGTCTCCTTTATTCATGTGCATTATGTAAAACTAAGCAAGGGGAATATTAAGAGTGGAGACAACACAACTCTAAAAGTCGACCACGTCCGCCGCGCCGCGATCCGCGCCAACCACTCGGCCACGCATTTGATGCACGAAGCTTTGCGCCGCGTGCTCGGCGATCATGTCACGCAAAAAGGCTCGCTGCAGGACGATGCCCGCACTCGTTTTGACATTTCCCACCCCAAAGCCCTGACGCCTGAGGAAATTGCCAAAGTAGAACACATGGTCGCGCAGGAAATCACCGCCAATACCGAAATCGTCACCCGCGTCATGCCAATCGATGAGGCCCGCGAAACCGGCGCTATGGCGCTGTTTGGTGAAAAATACGCCGACGAGGTGCGCGTCGTCGCCATGGGCACCCAGGAGGGCAATAGACAGTTTTCGATTGAGCTGTGCGGCGGCACACATGTCAAAAATACCGGCGATGTCGGGCACTTTAAAATCATATCTGAAGGCGCATTGTCAGCGGGTATTCGCCGCCTCGAAGCTATTACTGGCGACAATGTCGCTAAATTTACTGCCAACGCACAGGCCGCTGAACAAGAAGCCCACGAAAAACTTCTGGCCCAAAATCAGAAACGCCGTGATGAACTATCTGAACTCGGCGGAAACATAGATCAAGACGTGCCCGAGCCATCTGAAGATATCGTCAAACAAAACAAACGCCTTGAAAAAATGATCGCCGATCTCCGCCGCGCCCAAGGCGCCCAGGCCGCCGACGATGACGTAAAGGATATCAACGGCATAAAATTTGTCGGTAAGGTTCTGGACGGTTTCCCGCCCAAAGACCTCAAACCCATGGCCGATGACCTGAAGCAAAAAATCGGCTCCGGCGTGATTGTTCTGGTCGCGACCAATGACGGCAAAGCCTCCATCGTCGTCGGTGTGACCGAAGACCTCACCGATCGTTACAACGCCGTTGATTTGGTGAAAATCGGCGCGGAAAGCCTCGGCGGTAAAGGCGGCGGTGGCCGCCCCGACATGGCCCAGGCCGGCGGCAGCGATGTTGGGAAGGCTTATACCGCTACTCAAACAATAGAGACATCACTTCTTCAGGGTTAGCTGGAGCTTCTATGTACTCAGCAGCCTTTTCGAGCGCATTTATAAAAGCTTCAAGTTGGTGAGGCTCTGTTTTTCCAATTGCTAAAGAGTTCATAATCGCAGCGATACTATGAATTTCAGTGACAATACGCCCTTCTTGACCATAGCCATAGAATGTGGCGAAAATCTCCTCTGGCGAATAGGCGAGATCAGGGTCAGGAAGATTAGGCAAAACTTCCCCACCTTCTTCCCGAATAATATCGCCATCAATTTCAATACAGACATCAAGCAAGTTTAAATTAGTACGCATGCATTTATATTATGACAATTTTTTAAAGGTTGAAAGTCTTTTTTTTACCCTATATAACCGCCGCACAATTAAAGAAATGTCATCCTGAAGCGCTCGCGCTGATGGATCTCTTCACCTAAACAGACAAGATCCTTCAGACCTATAAGGTCTTCAGGATGACAAATCAGAGGACAAAACGCCATGACCGAACGCACATTCTCGATTCTAAAACCAGACGCCACGCGCCGCAATTTGACGGGCGCGATTAACGCTAAGCTTGAAGAAGCGGGCCTTCGCATCGTCGCACAAAAGCGCATTCACATGACCCGCGAGCAGGCCGAGGGCTTCTACGCTGTTCACAAAGAACGCCCGTTTTTCGGTGAGTTGGTGGACTTCATGTCCTCTGAACCCGTTGTGGTCCAAGTCCTGGAAGGCGAGAACGCTGTGGCCAAGAACCGCGAGGTTATGGGTGCAACAAACCCCGAAGAGGCCGATGCCGGTACAATCCGTAAGGAATACGCACTTTCAATTGGTGAAAACTCGGTTCATGGCTCCGACAGCCTCGAGAACGCAGATATCGAAATCAAATATTTCTTCGATGCCGAAGAGATCGTAGGCTAACGCTTACACTAAAAGACATTATGAGGTGGCCTTACGGGATGCCGCATGTACACCTTCCAGACTATCAATCGCAACGCGGCATGCGCCCGCATTCTTATCGTGCGCGGCTTTCTCTATGTTTTTGGAAGCGGCCGCCAACCCCGTAAACCCGAAATTTGCCGCCATCCCCTTAAGCTCATGCGCACGCTCAAACACAGCTTCAAAATCCTCACTGTCTTTAAGTGCGCCTAAAGTCTGGGCCAACTCCTCCGCTTTCTCCCAAAAACCCTCTAACAGCTCCCCATAGGCTTTGTCCCCCAAACTGGACTTCAAATTCTCCATCATCTCCACATCCACGATATTTTTAGTTTTGTCCTTATCCAACTGAACGACGCCATCAACGCTTACGGTTTTTTCTTTCGTTTGACTTTCAGCTTCAGCAGCATCCATACCCGGCTTTTGGTCTTTATCAACCAGGAATTTTTGAATCGGTGCATATTCACGCGCATCTGGGCGCTGCATAGAAATCGGCTTATGCGGCTTTTGGTCCGTTATTTTAACATTTTTGACCGCCTCTTGAGCGCCGACTAAAAACACCGGCGTATCCAGCTTATCGTTATGTACTTTCCACAACGCCTTTTTTAAAACATCCGAATTGATCGGCTTGGCTACAAAACCATTCATATTAGCTTTAAAATAGCTCTGAATGTCCTCATCGCGTACATTACCGGTCAACGCGATAACAGGAATAGCTGCCGTATCCGAATTATTCATCGCACGCAAAGCCTTCGTAAATTCAATCCCGCTCATCCCCGGCATATTCACATCACAAAAAATCAGATCAAAATCACCGGCCTCGGAAAGAATTTCTATAGCCTGCTCAGCGCTTTCCGATGGGGTTACCGTATGATTATCCTTCTTCAAAAACGCCGTAAGAACTTTGCGGTTCATCGCATTGTCTTCAACGATGAGAATGTTCATGCTGGGCACGTGATAATTCTGCGGTATTTCTTCGGTGCGCGCGGTTTGAATATCCTTGCCTGAGGTCTCAATCGAATCCTTACCTTCACGCATAATTAAGGTGAAATAGAAACGGCTTCCGCGTCCTTCCTCACTCTCCACCGCAATAGACCCGCCCATGGCCTCAACTAAGCGTTTACAAATCGCCAATCCCAATCCGGTCCCGCCATATTTACGCGACGTCGAATTCTCTGCTTGTGAAAACGGGCTAAAGAGCTTTGCCTGTGCCTCTTCGGAAATCCCAATACCCGTATCCTCGACGCTAAACGTTACCTCATATTTTCGGCGCCCCTCTTCATCACCTTCACTCTGAGTCGGCTTGGCGCTCAAAATAATCCGCACTGCCCCGCGTTCGGTAAACTTAATCGCGTTGTTTACAAGGTTCAGCAAAACCTGACGCAGCCGCGTTGGATCGCCGATCAAATGCGATGGAAACCCATCCGAAATCTGCGAACCCAACGAAATGTTCTTCTCCGCCGCATGCCCGGACATCAACGTAATAATCCCCTGCACCAAACGGTCCAGCTCACAATCAATGCTCTCCAACTCCATATTCCCGCTCTCGATTTTCTCAAAGTCGAGAATATCGTTCAAAAGCGCCATCATCGTGTCACCGGAATTCTGGATCGCTTGCACATATTCGTTCTGCTGCTTGTTCATCTGCGTATCGGTCAAAAGCTTCACCATCCCCATAATTCCGGTCATGGGGGTGCGAATTTCATGCGATACCACCGCCAGAAACGCAGATTTCGCGGCGTTTGCCTCATCGGCCATCATCTTGGCTTGGCGCATCTCCGCTGTGCGCTGCATCTCCCGCTCACGCAACTCCGCCATTAATTCGCGTTCGCGCTCAATCACCCGCAAGAGCCGCGCTTGGTCAGCCGATTCCTTAGATTGCTGCAACCTGGCAATAGAGCGTTCCGTGCGCTTTTCACGCGATTCCAACTGCCGCCTATAGGCCGTTTCCTGCTCATTACGGTTCAAAACGGCAAACACCATACAGACAAACTGCCCGATGACGGCAAACCAAAACGCATTAATCAGTATAAAATGTGAAGGCAGTAAGTCCGCCGCACTAAAACCGCACGCCGCCAGCCCAAAGAAATAAACAACCCAGCTCAGCCCCAAAAGCGACGCGCCATACTTGCCTCTGCCCTCCTGCGCGAACCCCAGTCCCGCCATCGCCGTAATCGCCGTAAATACAGTGATAAATAAAAGAATATCATCGATAATGGCTTCTGGGTTTTGCAAAAAGACATAAGCCATAAACCCAAAAACCAATAGCCCGCTGCAAGACAAGATAATCGTATTTTCGGAAAAGTCCGTTTCTCTGAGCTCCAAAAACGTGCGCGTTGCAAATAACCCACAAATCAGTATTCCCGCCAAAAGCCCCGCAAAAGTAATGGAGGATACAAACCCCACACTCACAAAACTCTGATTAAGCGCAAAGAACAGTCCCCCAGTCAGCAGGAAATACAGACCAAAAAGCGCATAACGTGTGCTGCGCTCTATAATACTCAACGCAATGAAAAAGCCAATTGCACCCAAAAAGAACAAATACATGAAATTGCTGGCAATTTCGCCAAAGCGCAAAGTGTTTAAAAACGCTCTCTCGCTCATCAAAGATGGCGCCACGCTATTCACAAAAACGCCGTCCGTCTCAAGATACACGGCAAAGAATTGGATCGTATCTTTAGGGATTGTAATAAACATGCCGGCGCCCGTCGCTCTGCGTTTAAGCGCATTATCTCCCCCCGTTTCATCATTTCGGTCATAATCAATGAATACGTCACCGTTAGTGATATTGCTGACCTTCAGCACTCGCGCCAAGCTATGCCGCCCGTCCATAATATTTCCAAAATGCAAAACCCAGTCCTCAGTGTCAGACATATTACGCACTGAAAACAACATCCATGTTGGTTTGCTGCGAAGCCCGGAATGCATAGTATTCGAGGTTTGTGTGTTGCCTTGTAGGTTTTTCTCATATCGATCCCATAGGATCTGCTCATTTAAAACGCGACTTTGATCTGCAATCACAAAAGCGCTTTTTCCAATGAAAACCCTCTGCCCATCGTCTTTAAGCTCCACGCGCACCGTTTTCGTAACCTGCGCATGCACATGCGAAAAGGGCGTCACGCATAGTAAAACACCAACTGCCATGAACAGCGCAGCGCCAAATATAAAGCCAAAACGATGTAACCTCATCCAATGTTTCATAGACTGTAAATATGCCTGAAGCAGGCTCTGACCTTTGTTGTTAAACCACACGGGCATGATGGAGAAACCTACGGCCCTACCAAAACACCCAATTTTACGCAGTTTTCTGCCAAATACTGGCCTCTACACTATGCCGTAAAAAGGTTAAAGTTTCTTATGGTGATTATGTGAAGTTTATAGGGCTAATAGCCTGGCTTTGCGGGAGTTTTCCCTACAACGTAACAACGGCTAATAAGCCCATAACGCAGACAACAAGAATAATACCCCATTTGGCCGCTGCACCAAAATTATGCCACAGATACTGGGCATGTTTTAATTGTTCCGGATCGACATCTGTCGGTGGGGTTGAAGCCATGTTTATAATCCTTTTTTGTAATAATCTTAAGGCTGTTCTCAAGTGTAATCAATCCTATCCGGAATTCAATAATTTTTCAGCCATGATCTTAACCGCCTCCGGATAAGCAATATGTTCCTGCTCCAAAACCCGTGCTGCAAGCGTTTCCGGCGTATCGCCCTCCATAACGGGCACAGAGCGCTGCAGAACTACAGGCCCCTGATCCACATCGACAATCACGTTATGAATGCTCACGCCGCTTTCCGCATCGCCCGCCGCCAGCACGGCCTTGTGCACATGCCCGCCATACATGCCCTTGCCGCCATGTTTGGGCAAAAGGGCAGGGTGCGTGTTCAAAATCCTCCCCTCATATGCGTTGATAAAGACCGGTGTCAAAATCCGCATAAACCCGGCAAGACATACCAGATCAACGCCATAAGGCTTAAGCGCCTCTACCAAGGCCGCATCAAACGCCGCGCGGCCCTCATAATCCGTGTGATCAACAACAACCGCATCGATCCCTACCGCCTTCGCGCGCTCTAACCCATAAGCATCCGGACGGTTGGAAATCACAACCGCAATTTCGGCCGGATAATCTGGCTCCGCACAAGCATCGATGAGCGCCTGCAGATTGCTTCCGCTTCCAGAAATCAAAACACCGATTTTGATGGTATTAGCCCCAGGCATCATCCAGGTTTTCCAAAATTACATTTTGATCCGACGCGTTTCGTTTTTGTATTACGCCAATCTCATAAACCGCTTCGCCTTGATCTTTAAAGCATTGAGAGATTTGGTCTTTATAATCTTGAGGACACACCAAAATCATGCCAATTCCGGTGTTCAAAGTGGTCGCCAAATCGTTCGGTTTCAAATTCCCAGCCTCCTTAAGCCATGTGAACACCGGCGGCAACTCCCATGCGGTAACATCAATAACGGCCGCTAAATCGTTCGGAATAACCCGCGGTACATTCTCCAAAAGCCCGCCGCCCGTAATATGCGCCATGCCGCGTATTGCCGGCACGCCGCTTTCCTCTTTAATCTTAAGGGCTTCCAAAATTTGCTTCACGTAAATCCGCGTCGGCGCCAGCAAATCTTGCGCGCTATAGGGCCCATCAGGAACATCCTTCAAAATCTTGCGCACCAATGAAAAACCGTTTGAATGCAGCCCGCTGGACGCCAGTGCTAAAATCGCATCTCCATCCTCAATGCGCTCCCCCGTAATCATATCCGCGCGCTCCACTGCGCCAACCGTAAACCCGGCCAGATCATAATCCCCATCGGCATAAAGCCCCGGCATCTCGGCAGTTTCCCCGCCAATTAACGCACATCCGGCCAGCTCACACCCCTTTGCAACTCCGGCAATCACTGCCTCGGCAACATCATTCTCCAGCTTCCCAGTGGCAAAATAATCCAAAAAGAACAAAGGCTCCGCGCCTTGTACCACTACATCGTTCACACACATCGCCACCGCATCAATCCCGATCGTGTCATGCACGCCCGAATCAATCGCAATCTTGATCTTCGTCCCCACACCGTCGGTCCCCGACACCAAAATCGGATCAATATACCCTGTTTCTTTCAAATCAAACAAAGCGCCAAATCCGCCAATACCGCTCATCACGCCGGATCTGTTGGTTTTCTTGATATGCGGCTTAATCCGCTCAACCAATGCGGCGGCCGCTTCAATATCAACACCGGCGTCTTTATATGCATTTTCTTTCATCGTTTTCAGGCTTTCACTTTGCATCTTGGTATCTGGGGCGTTATGATCTGCCAATCCAGATACCAAAGGTTTATTCGCATGACCATACTCTATAAGCATTTTCTCAAAGTTCGTATAGTGCTTTGCGCAGCTTTATTGATTTTCTGTGCAGCTTTCAACGTCATGCCCTCCCGCGCCGCCGACCCTGTGTTTACCATCGAAGGTGTCTCGGTCGACGTCACGGCCGAAAACGCAATCGCCGCGCGGGAACAGGCCTTTGAACAAGCTCAAATCAAAGCCTTCGAAGAATTGGCCGCACGCATGCTGCCAGAGAACGAAATCGCCACCACCCCCATCCCCGAACCGATGACGATTTCCACCATGATCCAGGACTTTGAAATCACCAATGAACAGCTCTCCGCTGTGCGCTACGTCGGCACCTATACCTTCCGGTTTAAGGATCAGGCCGTGCGGCAATATTTCTCTCGCTCCGGAATGACCTTTTCCGATGTCTCCAGCAAAAGCATGCTTGTCCTGCCGTTCCTATCACAGGACGGTCAAACAACTCTGTGGTCACCGTTCAATGATTGGCGCCTCGCCTGGAACAGAGCCGGAAGCCCCGGCGCACTAGCCGGTATAGTCCCGCTGGAACTGCCCTTGGGCGACTTAACCGATGTGCGCGATATTAGAGACAATGAAGCTTTAAGCTACAATCCGGCATCCCTGCAAAATCTCACAGAGCGCTATGACTCCGCCGAAGCCGTCATCACCATCGCTCGCCCCGACCCAGATCTCGCCGCCATCACGAATGACGACGACATCGCCAAAGGCGCCCTCAGCGTCGAGATATACCGCACAGACCGCGCCGCCCCCGAACTCACTCAGCAATTCACCATTCCCGCCAACGGGGTGCAGACCAAAGCGCAGCTTTATGATTCCGCCGTCATCGCCGTGCACAAAGCTCTGCAGCAGGACTGGAAAGCCAGAACCTCTTTGCGCAGCACCCAAAACAGCTCCATCGAAGTCTCCATTCCGATCAGCTCATTGGAAGAATGGATCTCCATCCAATCCGATCTCAAACGCATTCCCGGCATCAACGATGTCGTCCTGCGCGCCCTCAGCCCGCGACAGGCTGTTGTGGACCTCTTCTACCAAGGTGATGAATCCCGCCTCGCTTTGACATTGGGCCAGGCCGGCCTCATGCTCCAGCAAGGCATGTCCTCGACCGGTGGACGCATGAACATCCTGACAAACCGCACTGGTCCGCTCCCCGAAACAGCGCCATCACAAACGGTGCCGGACATCACGCCCGAAAGCGGCGAGCCTCCTCGCCCGCAAACCCCGCAATACACCCCCGCATGGCGCCCGTCTTCCGCATCGCAACCCCCGCTAGCGGATCAGGGGCAACCCGAAACCTATCAACAAGAATTCTAAAAGGCCGCAACGTATGACCGCACGAAACCAACTTCTTTTTTGGCTTATGGCCTTCGCCGGGTTCCTGGGCTTTGTTTACATTTTTAAATCCGTATTACTACCCTTCGTTCTGGGCCTCGCCGTGGCGTATCTCTTAAACCCCCTCGTCCACAAATTCCGCAAAGTCAAAATCGCCCGCGGCCCTGCTGCGCTGATCATATTGCTGAGTTTCCTGCTTTTTGTGGTCGTGCTGGTCTCACTGGCCGCGCCCGTTCTATATCGCCAATCCATACAGCTCGCGCAAGACACGCCCGGCTACATCGATTCCCTCTGGACCATGCTGCAACCCATCTCTCAGCAAGTTATGACGGCCCTTAATATCGAAGCTGACATCGACATCAAAACCTTGCTCAAAGACAACGCCGGCACAACGCTCGATGTCGTCAAAAAAATACTCGGCGGCCTGGCTTCGGGCGGCCAAGCCCTCTTTGATGTCTTCTTTGTCTTTACAGTGATGCCGATTGTGGCGTATTTCGTCATGAAGGAATGGGATCACATCACCGCATTTGTGGAGGATTTATTGCCGCGCGATCATAAAAACACCATCAAAGATTTGCTGAAACAAATCGACACCAAAATCTCCGGCTTCGTGCGCGGCCAAATCAGCGTCGCCTTCATTCTCGGTGTGGCCTATGCAATCGCTCTGACAATTGCCGGATTAAAATACGGCTTCCTGATTGGCCTCACCGCAGGCTTCCTTTCTATTATCCCGATGGTCGGCTCGACCCTTGGCCTGATCGTCTCCGTCGCGGTAGCCTGGTTCCAATCCGGTGAGCTTAGCTACGTCGCCATCATCGGCGGCATCTTTGTGGTCGGCCAATTAATTGAAGGCAATATACTGACGCCAAAAATCGTCGGTGACGGCGTCGGTCTCCACCCGCTCTGGATCTTCTTCGCATTGCTGGCTGGCGGGGCACTCTTTGGTATTCTGGGGATGCTCATCGCCGTGCCCGTCGCGGCGATCGTTGGCGTGCTCTTGAGCTTTGCCATCGCGCAGTACAAATCTAGCCCGCTCTATAAAGGTAAGCCCAAGCCCAAACCAGCGGCCAAAAAATAATCTCAGCACTTCAGAAAAATTTTAAACACGGAGCACACGAAGAACACGGAGATATCTCACAAAACCTAAAGCGCCGCAGGCAATAGCTTATTTTGCCTTTGTCCCAAGTTACATTATTGCGCCTAACGGCGCGGGAAGAAAATCGCCTCCGTGTACTCCGTGAACTCCGTGTTTAAAAAATATCTTGGTGCCTCTTATCCGGCGAAGCTAGAAGAGCGAAGACGGATGGTGTTAATAATAAAAAACGCGTTGCGCTCAAAGCGCTCATCGCGGTAAAAGAATCCCATGCACAACGCGGAACAGATTCCTTTCGACCTCCCCATGCTCCCGGCGCATGGCCGTGAAGATTTCATGATCGGCGAAAGCAACCAAAGCGCCGTTGACTGGATCGACCGGTGGCCCAATTGGCCCGCCCCCGTGCTGGTGTTGAACGGCCCCGCCGCATCCGGAAAAACGCACCTCGCCGCTGTCTGGCGCGAACGCACCGGCGCCGAGCCGATAAAGCCCGAAATGCTCCTCTCCTACAGCGCAGATAAAATCGCCGCCGCCGGTAAGGTCATTCTGATCGATGGTGTTGATCCTTGGATCGGCACGCGCGAAGCCGAAGAGCCGCTCTTTCACCTATACAACATGTTCAAAGAAGAGGGTCGCACCATGCTACTAACCTCGCGCGCTGCGCCTTCTCATCTCGATTTCGCTATCCTCGATTTGGCCTCCCGACTGCGCGCAGCGCCATGCACCAACATAATGTCGCCAGACGAAACATTGTTGCGAAATGTGATTGTAAAAATGTTTGCCGATCGTCAGCTCAGCATAAGCGAGGAAGTTTTAAACTATATCATCCCCCGCATGGAGCGCTCTTTTGTTGCTGCAAGAGACATTGTAGAAAAAGCAGATGCTTTGGCCCTCTCCAAAAAACGCGCCATCTCCATCCCTCTGATCCGAGACGTCCTGATAAAGGCGCACACCGACTAAGATCTCTGAGGATTCTGAGCATAGACGAACAAAATTTCATTTTGGCCAAGAAAATAAAAAACACAAATATATGAAAGAACAGTGATTTTAAATGCACCGCATTTAAAATTGTACCGAACAAGTGTGAGGCGCGCGATAGCGCGAAAAACTAGAAACGCCTAAGGCGTTTCGTAAAAAAAATTACATCCAACGCGTAGGTCGCTCCGGCCCATTATATTCCGTAGACTCCAAAATCACCATCAACCGGTTCTGATAAAACTGGATCTCCTCCCACGATTCAACATCGCATTCCAAAACGCTGAGCGTCGCGGGCGCATATCCGCCCGCCAATCGGCTGAGCAGGGCAGGGCTGTCTTCATTCACCAGCCGCGTCGCCAATTCCTGAACCCCGGGGTTATGCCCAACCAACAACAGCGTTTCCACACTGTCATCACACGCATGAACACCGTGCAAATACGTATCCGCGTTCGCATTATAAAATCCCTCGGGGAATTCGCTCTTCACGCCCTCAATACTCTCCAAAACGCAGTCCAGCGTCTCACGCGTGCGCGTCGCGGGCGAGCACAAAACCAAACCGGGAACCATATCCTGCTGCGCCATGGTTTTCCCGAGCGCCCGCGCATCGGCCTTTCCCTGCGGCGACAATGTGCGGGTCTTATCCGTCCCGCCCACCGGTGTCGATAACGCCTGTGCATGCCGTAATATCATTAACGTCTTCATGACCTAATTCCCATCCATGCGGAATTTCGCGATTTTATTCTTCTTAATCCCAATTGCCAATCGCCCGTTAATCATCTCTTTGGCCTCATCGCCAAAGACTTTCGCGCGCCATCCTTTGGTCGCCGCAACATCGGCGTTCTCATCCTGCGCCAGCGCTTCTAAATCATCCGCAGACGCAATCAATTTGCTGGCCACGCCATGTTCCGCCGATTGCAGCTTCAGCAAAAGTTTGAGCATCTCCACGCGCGCACTCGCACTCGCGGACAAAGGCACACGCTTACGTTTATTCGGCCATTCATCGGAACTCGTTTCCTGCGCCTCGCCAATAATCTTCAACAGCGCCTTACCAACATGCCCTTCGGCCAGCTCACCCGACATGTTTCGGATTTTCTTCAATCCCTTCACATCCCCGGGCATCTGCGCGGCCATATCCGCCAGCGTCTCATCACGCATCACCCAGCTCCGCGGTATGTCCTTATCCTGCGCGCGCTTCTCCCGCCACGCCGCCAGCGCCCGCAAAACCGCCAGCGTCTTGGGCTTGGGTGATTTTACCTTAATCTTGGTCCACATCGCATCGTGATCAACATCATACGTCGCCGGGTCTTCCAAAATCGCTTCTTCCTCAAAGACCCAGCTTACGCGCCCGCGCTTCTCTAGCTCCGCCGCAAGGTGCTGATATATCTTTACCAGATGCGTCACATCCCCAAGCGCATAATCAATCTGCTTCTTGCTCAAAGGCCTGTGCGCCCAATTCGTATATTGCACGCTCTTATCCAGGCTCCCGCCAGTGATATTGTTAACCAACGCCTCATACCCAATCGAATCGCCATACCCGCACACCATCGCCGCAATCTGCGTATCGAAAAACGGATGCACAACCTTCCCGGTCAGATTGAAGAAAATCTCCAAATCCTGCCGCGCCGCGTGGAAAATCTTCAAAATCCCCTCATCAAACAGCAAATCAAACACAGGGGCCAAATCCAGATCCGTATCAATAGGGTCAATCGCCGCCGCCCGCCCTTCCGGGTCCCCAATCTGGATCAGGCATAATTTGGGGTAATACGTCTTTTCCCGCAGAAACTCTGTATCGACGGTGATAAATTCGCACCCTTTAAGGGATGCACAAAACTCTTTCAAAGCACTTTGTTCGGTAATAAGCATTGAAATGGTTTACCGCTAAGACGCACGCTCGCCAAGGATTCTTTTTATTTTTTCTTTGCGTCTTGGCCGCCGCATGGTTAAAACTCTTATGCAATTTAACGAAGGCAATTGAATGACACACGCATACAGAACACATAAATGCTCAGAGCTCCGCGCCGCCAATGTTGGCGAAACCGTCAAACTCTCGGGCTGGATTCATAAAGTCCGCGATCACGGCGGCGTTTTGTTCATTGATCTACGCGATACATTTGGCCTCACCCAATGCGTGGTTGAGGAAGGCTCGCCTTTGCTTGCTACTATCGAAAATTGGCGCAACGAGAGCGTCGTGACCATCACCGGCAAAGTCACCGCCCGCACGCCCGAAACCGTGAACCCGAAAATGGACACTGGCGAGATCGAAGTCACGATCGAGCAAGCCGAGCTCCAATCCGCCGCAGACGTGATCCCGTTTCAAGTCGCCGAAGACGATGGCGCGGGCGAGGATATCCGCCTCAAATACCGCTACATTGATCTCCGCCGTGAGAAAATGCAAAAGAACATCCGCCTGCGCAACAACGTGGTGAAATCCCTGCGCACGCAAATGTGGGACAAAGGCTTCCAGGAATTCCAAACCCCAATCCTGACCGCAAGCTCGCCCGAAGGCGCGCGCGACTACCTCGTGCCCTCACGCCTGCACCCGGGTAAATTCTATGCCCTCCCCCAAGCCCCCCAGCAATTCAAACAGCTTTTGATGATGTCGGGCTTTGATAAATATTTCCAGATCG
>CAYGNI010000045.1:0-15294 GCA_964351195.1 uncultured Micavibrio sp. | reverse complement strand
TTTGCCCGTCCAGAGATCTTAGCGCAGACGCGCCGCGAATGGAATTGGTGATGTACATCCCATCCGCATTTTTGAGGTCGTCCGCCGTGAGTGATTTTTCCTGTGCGACGTGGCGTTCGATTAAAAGCCTGCGCGTGATGCCATCCATAACGCCGTCTTTGAGCGGCGGCGTTATCAGCTTTCCATCGATGCAGGCGAGAATATTTCCCGCGCTGGCGCATGTAATGCGCCCTTCGTTATTCAGCAAGATTGCATCATTGGCGCCTTTGCGTTTGGCTTCGAGAAGCGCGAGAATGTTATCGCCGTAATTGCAGGATTTAATTTGCGAAAGAGGCGAGCCTTCGTTCCTGCGCACGGTCTGCGCGATGATCGCATCGATGGGGGGGGATTCAGATGGAGCAGGCGCGATGCGCATGGTGATTGTGGGCTTTGCATTGTCCGGCGGCATGACGCCGCGTTCGCTCATACCGCGTGTGATGAGCGTGTTGAGCGCGTAGCGGCCGGGCGGCATTTCATTTTTTGAAATGAGTTCTCTTGCTGTTGTTTCCAACTCAGTCACCGACGGCAATAACCCCAACCCCACCAGGTTTGCATTATGTAAAATGCGAGAAAGGTGGAGGGCGGCGTGGTTTAGGAGCGGTGATGCTGGAGGATTGATGATGACCAACATCGTATCAAACACGCCGTCACCCAAACGAATGCGGTTTTGGAATTCAAATATCGGCCCGTCTTCGATGAAGTTTCCATTGTGATAAATGATATTCATGCGGCCTCTTTGGATTTGGAATACGCCTGCGCAATTTTGACAAAATTGCCGATGATCTCAAGGCCGTGCTCGGTCAAAATGGATTCCGGATGAAACTGCACGCCGTAAACGGGGTGCGTTTCGTGCTGCATGGCCATGATCATACCGTCATCTTTGCGCGCGGTAATTTTTAAACGCGTGCCTTCCGGCAGCTCCGTAACCAGGGAGTGATAGCGCCCGACTGTGAGTGGGCTGGGCAGTCCTTTAAACAGTCCCGTTTTATCATGCGTGATGGCGGTGGCTTTGCCGTGAATGTGTTCTTGCGCTTCGAGCGTCGTGCCGCCGTAAGCCTCGCCGATCGCTTGATGGCCCAAACATACGCCCAAAATGGGGATGGATGCGCCGAAGGCCTTAATGGCGTCAATGCAGATGCCGGCTTGCTGCGGGGCGCAAGGGCCGGGGGAGAGGATAATCGCGCTTGGGGCCTTGGCTTTGATCTCTTTTATCGTAATCGCGTCATTGCGCACGATTTCATAGTTCTCCATGCCCGCAAGCTCGAAATAGCGCGCGAGGTTGTGCACAAAGGAGTCGTAATTATCGATAATCAAGACCATGGAGCGTAATTAAGCATGAAAATGCCAGGCACTCAAACGAATTACATGCCAAGATCGTCAGAGGGTTTAATGTCGCGGTTTGTGAGGGGCAGATCGGGATAGTCTCTTGGGTTGGGATGAATTTGCGGATAATGTGCGTTGTACATTTGCCCCATAAGCTCATGTGCATCCATGCCTTCAATGCTTTCTTCGAATTGTTCGACGGCTTTCTTGACTTCGTTTTTTATCCTGTCAGATTCCGCTGTTGATAGATCATCAAAATTAACATCGCCATAATCTGCGTAATAGGTTGTTTCTTCACCCATTAATGTACCTGTTGAATCAATGTGAACCGGAATATCTTTGCCATTTACCGTTACGGTTACTACCGCAAATCCCGGTACGGGCGGTTCATTGTTTTTCATGTCCTCAATGAAATCTTTATGCAGGTCTACAATTTTTCCACCAGACACGCCAAACGCGTACATTTCGGTGATCAGGGCTTGGGGGCCGAGTTTTAAGAAGGTGTCTGCGATATCAAGAATGTTCTGTATGACTTCAAGTGCCTGTAGTCTCTCAGTCGCATCTCCATCCAGTAGTGCCACTGCAATGTTTTGCTCTGCCATAGCCTCTATTGCTTTTACAACTAAGGGGTTTTGAATTCCCGCTTTGGCAAGTGCATCGCCAATCGAGGCGCCAGGATTTGTCAAAGCCTTTAGTACTTCGATTGCGTTTTGGGAAGCATTGTCTTCCATATCACACCCTTTTTATTCAGTAGAGTAATGATACTTTTATTATGTTAATTTAACGTTAATATTTGGTGCTAACTCGCCATAGAGTGCGGTTTTGCGGCGTCTTCGGGGGCGTCGTCTTCGAAGCTGGTGAACATGGCCTGCGCTTTGTCCAGAGTTTCTTGATATTCAGCATCAGGGTTGGAATCCGCCACGATGCCGCCGCCGCTTTGCAGCGATACGCGCGGGCCGCCGATCATGCGGTCCTCAAAGACAAGTGTGCGGATCAGGATATTGGTGTCCATTGCGCCGTCAAAGCCGATATAGCCCATCGCCCCGCAATAGGGGCCGCGGCGCGTGGGTTCCAGCTCTTCGATGATTTCCATGGCGCGGATTTTGGGCGCTCCGGTGATGGACCCGCCGGGGAAACAGGCCTTCAGCAAATCGATCGGGGTTTTGCCTTTTTTAAGTTCGCCTTTAATGGTGGAGACGAGGTGATGGACGCTGGCGAAGGTCTCAACTGCGCAAAGCTCCGCGACTTCGACGCTTTTGGCTTTGCAGACTTTGGAGAGGTCATTGCGCAGCAAATCCACGATCATGGTGTTCTCGGCGTGGTCCTTTTCGCTGTCTTCCAAGGCTTTGCGGGAGAGTAAATCTTCCTTTATGTCGCTGAAATGCGGGCGTGTGCCTTTGATCGGGCGGGTCTGGACATGGCCATGTTTGCAGGTCAAAAAGCGCTCGGGCGAGGCGGAGGCGATTTGCATGGCGCCGAAATTCATGAAGCCCGCGAAGGGGGCGGGGTTGGCCGTGCGCAGGCGCAAATAGTGGCCGAACGGGTCGAAATCTTCGGGCAGGGTGGCGTCGAAACGCTGGGCCAGATTGGCCTGAAAGATATCTCCGGCCTTAATGTAATCGATGACTTTTTGGATGTGCTGTTTGTATTCAAAGGCTGAGAAATTGGACTGCCAGCGCAAATTGACCGGGGCCTGTTTTTCCAAAGGCGGCGGATTTGAAATCAATTCCAGCAGGTAGTTTTGTTTGCGCCGCGCTTCTTCATATCCGGGCGCATGCGTGATGATCCAGCTCTGGTTTTTCTCGTGATCAAAGGCGATGACCTGATCATAAATACCGACCGCGAGATCGGGGATGCTTTCGTTGTCGTCTGCGCTTTCCGGCAGAGTTTCCAGGCTGCGGCCCAGGTCATAGCCGAAGAGGCCCGCTGCGCCACCCTGAAACGGCGGCAGGCCGCGGACGGTGTCGGTTTCTTCGCGCCATGTCTTCATGCGCTCGGCAATGATGTCAAACGGGTTGCCTTCCGCCTTCAGCACGCCGTCCCAATTGGTGATCGTGATGTCGCCATTTTTGGCTTCGATGGTTTCAATCGGGTGCGAAACAACAAAGGAATAGCGGGAATCCTGATGATTCTGGTCGGCGCTGTCGAATAAAAGGGAATAGGGCAAGTGCTGCAGGCTTGCGAAGACCTGCAAAAGATTGCGGTTTTTTAGCTCCAGAATAAAGGGTTTCAATCCTTTACCTCTCCCCTTCAGTCGCTTTCTTTACCTTTTGCAGTGCGTTGCTGCGCGTCTAAAGTAGCTTTCTACTCGTCGCCGCTTGCGCCTACTGCAAAAGAAAATAAAGCGACTTTTTTTGTTATTTTAGCTTTGCTACATTTATAGCAAAGTTCTTACAAGAAATCACCTATTTCCTGCAGCGCTGTGGATAACCCTGTTTTGACAATCTCGACGTCTTTGGGGAAGGCGTTTTGCAAACGGGTGGGAAGCATGGAATCCAGCATGACAAAGACACCTTTGTCGGTGTTGCGGCGAATGAGGCGGCCGAAGGCCTGTTTGAGTTTCAGGCGGGTGATCATCTCATCGTATGCGCGGTTGCCCCCCATCTCACCGGCGAAGGATTCGCGGCGCGCTTTGTGCAAAATGGTGGGGCGCGGCCATGGGACGCGGTCGAATACTATCAGGCGCAAGGAGTCTCCCGGTACATCCACGCCGTCGCGGATGGCATCGGTGCCCAGCAGGCAAGCATGCGGGTCTTCGCGGAACATATCGACGAGCGTGCCGGCGTCAATCTCATCGATATGCTGGGAATAAAGCGGGATGCCGCGTTCTTCCAGCGGCGTGGAAATGCGGTCATGCACGGCGCGCAGGCGTGAAACGGCTGTGAACAGGCCGAGCGCGCCGCCGCCTGCGGCTTCGAATAATGCTTTATAAGCACCGGCGACGAGCGCCATGTCGTTTTTTTGGACATCATTGATGATGAAGAGTTTGGTTTTCTGCGCATAATCGAAGGGCGAGTCGAAGCTTTGCGTGTGTGTGTCGTTGGTGAGGTAGGCTGCGCCGCTTCTGATTTTTGCGTTGTCCCAGTCTTCGGAGTCGCGCAGTGTTGCCGAGGTGAGCGCCATGCCGTGTAAATGCGGGCGCATGGATGCGGCAAAAGGTTTCATCGGGTCGACATGGTGGCGGTAAAGGCCGACGTCAATGGCGCGGCCATCAATGCGTTCAATTTCCATCCAGTCGATGAATTCGCCCGGGGTTTCGCTGCGCTCCAGATTCTCAAGCATTGCGATCCATGCTTGCAGCGTCATGGTAGCACGGCGTTCCAGCGATGCGCTGACGGCCTCCAAGCGGTTGCGGGTGTCGCTGGCGAGGTGGCCTTCATCATCGGCGAGCTTTTTGTGGAAGAGCTTTGCTAAGCTCTGCATCGGTTTTTGCAGTTTTTTCAGTGCGGCTTTTAATTTTTGTGCCGCTTCGATGACATCGTTTTCGACAGGGAAGACATCTGTTTCGAGTGAATACGGCCCTTCGCGGCCATTGGCACGGGCGAAGACCTGTTTGTAAATGGCGGCCATGAATTTTTCTGCTTCGCCGCTGGGGGTGCCTTCTTTCAGGCGGTGGGTCCAGCGATCCATGGGCAGGCATTCCGCAGCATCCAAAATTTTGCGCAGCAGCTCTTCGGCTTCGGCCATGCCTTCGCATAAATCTTCAGCGCGGCGTTTGAGGCCGCGTGCGCGGGAATTTCTGCGTCCGCCCTCATTGCCCAAAATCCAGCGTCTAAGGTCACGGGTTTCCTGCGCGGTGAGATGCGCAGCAAAGGCGCTGTCTGCGGCATCAAAAAGGTGGTGACCTTCATCGAAGACATAGCGCGTGGGCATATCTTCATCGGGGCTGGCCAAGGCCGCGCTGATCATCACGAGGGCATGGTTGGCGACGACGATGCGCGCGTGCTTGCTGGCGCGTACGGAATGCTCGACGAAGCATTTATGATAATGATCGCATGCGGAGTAGACACATTCGCCGCGCCGGTCCGCCATACCGGCAGAGTTCTGATAGCCCAGAATGCCCGTCAGCCAGCCGGGGTATCCGCCGCCTGTGAGGTCGCCGTCTTTGCTGGCGGCGGTCCAGCGGGCCATGATCCCGGCGGCAACGGCGGCGTCCGGATGTTTGGCGAGCGCCGCGCCTGCGGCAGTTTCTTCAAGATTAAGCAGGCAGAGATAATTCTCGCGGCCTTTGCGTGTGGCGACATGCGCGTCTTTGAGCGCCTGATCGGGGTAGAGGCGGTCCAGCTCTTGATCAATTTGGCGTTGTAGGTTCTTTGTATAGGTTGAAACCCAGACCGTGCCTTTGTTCTTTTCGGCCCAGACGCTGGCGGGGGCGAGGTAGCCCAGTGTTTTACCAACGCCTGTTCCGGCTTCGGCGAGGACGACATGCGGGTTTTCCGCTTCGCTCACGGGGGAAAAAGCGTGGGTGATTTCGCTGGCATACTCCATTTGTGCGCCGCGTTTTTCCGCATCGTGGCCGAGGAGTTTTTGCAGGCGTTCGCGCGCTTCATCCTTGGTGACGCCGTGATGAGATGGTGGTGGCTCGGGTGCGTCTTCGCTCCATTCGGGGAGGTTCTTCCAGATGTTTAAACCGGTCTTGGAATTGACGGGGATGCTGTCGTCATAGGCCTGCCCCAGCGCAGAAAACACAAACGGTGTCCATGGCCAGCCTTTGCCGTTCAGCCCCATGACGCGGGCGATCTCCAACGGGTCGGCTTTGGCTTTGTGTGGGTCTTCGCGCAGATCGCTGAGCAAGGCGCGGGCGATCTCCATGAGCGCCATGGGTGCGTCTTCGTGTTCTGTTGGTGCGCCGAGCCCGAGTGTTTTGCACAGGCCTGCGATGGTTGGGGTTGAGAACGTGCATGGATGGGTGAAGGCGAACAGCTCGAGCACGTCAAAGGCGAAGAACTCCGCATCTTTGCCCAAACGCGCGCGGGTATAGGGTGCGTGGCACACCAAAATGGGCTTTTTGTGGATGAGTGCGCTGGCTTGATCTTGCGGCAATGTCTTGACCTCGCCATCAGTGGTCAGGATATAGGCGCGCTTCGCATTGATCGTCAATGCTGGGATGTCGGGCAAATCGACGCTCTGCGATGGGGTTTTTTGCGGAATCATCTCCATAGTCTAATCGTCATTGCGAGGAGCGCAAGCGACGAAGCAATCTTCGTGTGGCATGAGATTGCCGCATTGGCCTAGCGGCCTCCTCGCAATGACGTGTTTTTTTAACGCAGAGGTACAGAGGGGCGAAGACACTTGTCATTCCGAGCGCATGCGAGGAATCTCACGCCAATGAATTGAGGTTTCTCCACTGCTACGCAGTATCGAAGTTATAGCGGGGTGTTGCGCTGCAGTATATTTTGCTGCGGTGCTTCCCTTTACGATGATGCCGCGTTTGGTTAGCGTGTACTCCTGTATAAGGATTTGACGTTATGAGTGACGGGCAAAAGACGCTTGAGGAGTTAAGGGCCGAGTTGGTGTTGGCGTATAACGGTTATGCCAAGGAGGTGCCGAAGGAGGCTCATTTCGGGATTGGTATGATAACGGTGGATCACATCCATGAGCAGCCTGTTTATAAGGGGTTTACGCCGGAGATGGCGGAGCGAATTGAAGGGCTTGAGGCTGCATTTTTGGCTCTGGACCATACATGGGATGATTTGTTTGGCCTTATGCAGTACGCGGAAAAGATTTGTAAGGCGCGACAAGAGGCCCCACAGACGGGGTTTGAATAAAAGGCTTGCAATTATTTTATTTACATATTATAAAGGCGGGAAATTTTTAAAAGGAGTTTTTTGATATGAGTGATGTATCTGATTGGGAGACCTTGTCTGCAGAGAATAGAAGTGCTTTTCTTGGTGCTGCTATGAAACTGCAATTTACGGCTTATGGTGCACGTATACATGAGGACGATTCTGCTATGAGGGTAGCGTTTCATGAGGCTGTTCCTGAGGAGTATAGAGCTGCAGCTATGCAAGCAGCTTGTGCAGCCATTTATGGAACAAGCGGTGCATCTAAATGGAATGTGCGTGCTCCTGATGCTCCTGAAGCGGTTGCTGCTTAATCACTTCCCCTTATTTCCCCTTCGGCGGGACGAAGATTTCTGCCGCTTCGCCGGGGAGGCTTTCGATATAAATACTTTGTGAGGGGAAGGCGAAGCCAGTGCCTGCCTTTTCTTCGACGATTTCTTTAATTTTCAATGCAAATTGTTCTTTGATCTCCAGCCACTCGCCCCACACGGTTGTGCGGGTGAAGCAATAGACAATAAAATCGATGGAGCTGGCGCCGAAGCTGTCGACGCGCACGAAGGTATTGACCTCTTCGGGCTTAGCGAAGGCTTCGTTTTCTACAATATACTTCATGATTTCATCACGGATGATTTGAAGCTGTTCTACGGTAGTGCGGTATTCCACGCCGATGGCCCATTTAATACGGCGGTGTGTCATGCGGGAGAAATTCGTGACGACAGCGTCCGAAAGCTGCGAATTTGGCACATGCACGGGTGCTTTATCAAAGCGCCGGACTTTGGTGGAGCGAAAGCCGAGCTCCTCAACGATTCCTTCGACAACGCCATCGACCAAAATCCATTCGCCGGGGTGAAAGCGTTTTTCGGCGATAATCGTGATGCCGCCGATCAGGTTCTTGAACAGATCCTGCGCGCCCAACGCGATGGCTGCGCCGAAGAGGCCGAGGCCAGCTAGAAGCGGGCCAACAGCGATGCCCCAGATTTCCAAAATGACCGCTGCGCCGATAAAAACGACGATGACTTTGATGGCTTTGAAAATCCATTGCATCATCGCTTTGGTCAGCAGTTTTTCCAGTTTTTTCATGCTGTGACTGAGTGGATCGGCGGCGCGGTGAAGGGTCCAGAACATTGTGAAGGCGATTAGAGAACGCTCTATCTTCATGATAAAGGCTTCGCCTGTGTTGCTTAAATCCAGATATTGCGCGGCGAAGAAAATCCCCATGATGACCGGTATGAACTTAACCGGCGGGATGAGTGCGTCGACGATTTTGTCGTCCAGGCGTGTGGTGGATTTGGATGCGAAATCATGCAGCTTTCTTAAAACATAACGGCTGAAAATACCGCGAATGAGCAAGAAGGCAAAAAAGATCAGCAGGGCGATGACGATTGAACCTATGTCCACGCCCAACAGGCCGTGATCCCACACTTCTTTGCTTTGTGCCCAGATCATCTGGAATGTTGTTTCAACAGATTTGTCATTCGATGCGGACATGTCTTGCTCTTGTTTTTGCGTGATTTCAAATGCACAATAGCGGCAGTTTTAAGTAATGTATAGAGCGTAGAGTATGGGTTTTTGCCTATTAGAAAACAATGACGGGTCTGGCGCTTTTGTGGCTGTTAATGCGGGGCAAATTGAACAGTTCTCTCCCTGCAAGGATGGTCATCCCTATACTGACATTGTGTTTTATGGCGGTAAGGCGATGCGTGTTAAGGGGCTTTACGAGGATGTGAAAGTGCTTTTGCGTGATGCAAGTAAAATTGGTTTAAATGCTGCAGCGCTTCATGTTTTGGGCAGTGCCAATAATATGTGGCCTATGCCTTTGCAATTCCGTGGCGCGCAAGCTGTGCTTTATGTACGGGAGGTTGCTCCTGAAAAGCTTCCACCAGAACGCCCAGCAGAGGTCATGACAGCGAGTAAAATGTATTTGGAAACGGGTGATAACAAATTAATTGTTGAACGGCCCGGTATTTTTGCGAGCCGTGTAAATGAAAAGGGCAAAGTTCCCATTCTCGATTTGCGGGGGGTGTAATCTATGGTGGCTGATCTGTATACGGGCGCTGTGTCTCCCGATGTTCTCGATTATTTGTTGAAGCGGCGCAGTGCGAAAATTGAAGATTTACGTGCACCCGGACCTTCACCTGAACAGATTACAGATATTCTCACAGCCGCGAGCCGCGTGCCGGATCATGGCAAGATGTGTCCATGGTATTTTATCGTATTTGAAGGCGATGCGCGCGCGCAGGCCGGAAATGTTCTTGAGAAAGCCTATGTGGCGGCCAATCCCGATGCGCGGGGCGATAAGATTACAGCGGAAAAAGAGCGGTTTTTGCGTGCGCCTGTCGTGATTGCGCTTGTTTCGCGTGTTCGACGGGGGAAGAAACCGTTATGGGAGCAGGTTTTATCAGCCGGGGCGGCGGGGATGAATTTGTCTCTAGCCGCGCATGCGCTGGGGTTCGGTGTGCAATGGGTTACGGAATGGTATGCTTATGACGCGGGTGTGAAGGCGGCGTTTGGGCTTGATGAAGCCGATCATATTGCCGGGTTCTTTTATATCGGCAGTGTGGAGCAGGTGCCTGAAGAGCGCGATCGCCCGGATTTGGCAGAGATTGTGACCTATTGGGGGGCTGGAAAGCCTCTGGCGAAGGGCGATATCTATGGGGTTGAAAAGCTCGATTATCCCGAAGCGGCGTTCGATTTCAGTCTGTTGAAGCGCGGATAGGTGCGTTTAGTGCATGATATGTGTTTTGAGCGCGGCGTTGCGTAGGGCGATCTTGTAATTGGGGCCGATGCCGACTTTTCCGCTCTTTAGCGTCACAACACAGATTTTACGGTTTAATTTCGGCACTTCCATCGTGTCATTCTTCACCACGTCTTCGTGGCCCAAAGCCAGGGTACGGGTGCGGTGGAACCCTGGATAATCGCGCTCAACGTTGATGTTATTAATCGTGCCGAGGTCATATTCATTGCCATCTAATCCTGTCCAGAAGAGATGTTTGCCGTCTATGTCCTTTACAAATCGGCGTTTGCCAATATTGAGGACTGCGCCAAAACTTAATTCAACGTTCAAATCCATGAATTCCTTGATGGTCATGGCTTTTTCGCCAAGGCAATATTTCTCGAAATCGCTGAGACGATCCAGTATCTTACGCGGATTAATCCTATAAGCTTGTAGTGCCAGCATGTTTTTACCCAGTCATACGCAGTTAAAAAATATCTTATTAGATTTAATCCTAGCGGGAAATATTGGATTTGTAAAAAATTTTACATAAATTTTATGTGTATTTTAACAAATTGATTAATCATAATTTTTTCGAGGTGGATATTGCTCGCCTTTGGGATAGGTTTTGGAGATATTCACCGGATTTGCGGCGCTGCAAAAAAGCTTTTTGTTGAACGAATCGGCCTTGTTATATAACAAAGGCGGAGTATTTTTAAGATTGTGGAGTTTTAGATGGCGGATGGTAGTGGTTTAACTGATGATTTTTCCTGCTCCGTAAGTGCAGCAGAGGTAGATGCTTTCGTTTGTATGATGAGGCGTATGATTGAGGGAGGTGAGCCCCTTCCTCATTTGAGTGTAGGTGCTGGTGCTAGTGCAGCTGTTAGTGCAGCTCTGGACCGTGCTGGCCTTGGGCATGTCCAGTTTGATACTCTTGGCTAAGACTAAGCCGCCTTCGCAAACTTCCCGTCTAGTGCGTCTCTTATAAGGGCGGCGGTGTCTTCGACACCATAGAGCTGCACGAAGCTGCCGAAGCGCGGGCCTTGTGATTGACCAAGGCAGATCTCGTAAATCGCCTGGAACCATTCACGCAGTTCCTCTTTTTCATACCCGTTTTCTTTGCCGGCGCTAAACACTTCGGTCATGTAGTCTTCAGCTTCTAATCCGCTGTCCATGTTTTCGAGGCGCGCGGCCAAATCTTCGAGGGCGGCGCGTTCGCGCACATCCGGTGCACGGTAGGTTTTTTCGGGCAGGACGAAGTCTTTATAATAGCGAATGGCATAGCCTACGAGGCGGTCCAGGAACGGCGCGCTTTCGGGCGAGGCATCGGGCGCATAGGCTTTGATGAAATTCCACAGCACGCCCGGGTCGTCGGTATTGGCGGCGTTGACCAAATTCAGCAAGAGCGCGAAGGATATCGGTGTGTGCTGGCTGTTGGGCACTGTACCGTTGTGGATATACCACGCAGGGTTTTCCAGCTTTTGTTTATCTTCTTGTTCGGGCAATTTCTGCAGATGCGTGATGTATTCATCCACGGCTTTGGGGATGACATCGAAATAGAGTTTCTTCGCCGAGGTCGGGCGTTGATACATATAATAAGCAAGGCTTTCATGCGGGGCGTAGGTCAGCCATTCTTCCATCGACAGGCCGTTGCCTTTGGATTTGGAGATTTTCTGGCCGTGTTCATCCAGGAATAATTCGTAGCGGAAACCGGCAGGGGCGCGGCCACCTAAAATCTGCGTGATCTTTGCGGCGATCTCGGCGGCGGTGACAAGGTCTTTGCCTGCCATTTCGTAATCAACGTCGAGTGCATACCAGCGCAGGGCCCAGTCCGCACGCCATTGCGCTTTGCAATGTCCGCCGAGGATCGATTGCGTGAAGGTTTCACCCGCAGCGTAGCCGGAGCGTTCTAACTCGCTGTCGTCCAAAACCTCAAATGTGACTTCGCCTTTGGCTGCATCGACAATCTCACGCACGATGGCGTTGTGCAGAATGATCGGGTGTGCTTGCCCCGCGTCCTTCTTTTGCACGATCGGCATGATGGGGGAATAGGTTTCTTTGCGCTCGTCGCCCAAAAGCGGGAGGACCGCGCCGCGCACTTCGTCATATTTTTCCAGCATCAGTTTAAGCGTGTCGTCGAACACGCCATTGGTGTAGCAGTCTTTGGTCGAGCTTTTGAATTCGTATTCAAAGCCAAAGCTGTCGAGGAATTCGCAAAGCTTGGCGTTGTTATGTTCGGCGAAGCTTTTGTGATCCGTGTCGAACGGGTTAGGTACGGATGTCAGCGGCATGCCGAGCGCATCATTGAGTTTATCCTGATTGGGCACATTGGTCGGGACTTTGCGCAGACCATCCATGTCATCGGAAAAACAAATGAGTTTTGTTGGTATATCCGGCGCGAGGCGTTGAAACGCACGCATGACCATAGTTGTACGGTTGACCTCGCCAAATGTGCCAATATGCGGCAAGCCCGAGGGTCCATAGCCCGTTTCGAACAAGACATAGCCTTTGGGGCCGGGTTTGATTTCGCCTTTGTTTATAGCACGCAGACGTTTGATCACCTGCTTGGCTTCTTCGAAGGGCCAGGCGCGACTGGCGTTTGCTGTTTCTTGGTCAATGTCGGTTTTCATCTGATTCTTATAAATGACTAAATCGTGTGGTTATGGCGCGCAGACTAACAGGAAATCGGCGGTGAGCAAATAGAAACGTAATTTACGTATTCCCTGGCTATGATGTAAAAACGGTAATAGTTATGAAGTAAAAATGTCCTATTATCGCGTTTGAGTAATAAAAATCATGTAAATAGTAATTTTTTGATTCTAATTGAGTATATTTATTTAGTTTTAATTATAAATTCATTTATATGGTACAATAGATAGTAAAAATTATCATAATTGTAGATTTTTAATTCTGTATGAGTTGACTAATACTTTTGTTTTTTATATATTATCTACAATATAAATTTTAATTCCAATATATTTGGAGCTTTTATTTACTGTTGCTTGTTAGATGCAGCAGAAAATTTGTTTTTATTTACCCAACATAACCGAAATGAAAAGAGGTCTGTTATGCAACAATCGGCAAACCCTATAACTATGGATGGACGAAATCATGATGTAAGCGCATTTTTGGGCGGCTTGAGCGAAGCTAAAGTGCGCAAAGCTGCGCGTAAAGAAGAGCGAGCAACTGGTGGCAAGGCTATGATTACACTTGTTGAGAGTGGATTGTTTTTTAATCGCGAGCGTGCTGTTCCAGCTAGTGAGGTGAGCGCTGCGGAATTGAACGCGGCGAAATCTGTTTCAATTAGTGTAAAGGAGACAGGGCTTGCGCGTGTGTTTTCTTATCCGGTGCTGGCCGAGGGTGTCGTGGATCGCGGTGTGGCGCGGGTGAGTGATAAGGCGCACAGGCGGGCCGGTCCTGCGCACGCTGTTACTCCTTATATTCCCAATAATCAAAACCGGGCGCCAGAGATGCGCGAGGCCTTTGAAAATACGAGCATGGTTCGCATGATCCGCGCCGTTCAAGAACAGGCCTCGAATAATAATCGCGCGGGCGTTGCTGCTCGCGTCGAAGCTGTTGTGGATGCTGTATCATTAGATAATGTAGACGCAAATCTTGTGGAGTCACCGCGTTTTCGTGCGCTGGTGGATTTTATATCTGGAGAAACATCTCAAGATGTTTCATTGTTTAATGGTGCATCACGGATGGCTCTTATTTCTATGCAGTCATCGCAAGGTGTTACTGCGGCGGATATTTATGACGCTGTTCGTCCTGACTTAAGAGTTGCTTTGTTTGCCGAATTTTTGCGCGTGGCGGCGGCGAATAAAGATGGCCCGGCGGGGCGCGGTCTTGCAGGTGGTTATATTGTGGCCCCTGTTTTGGCGTGTGAGGCGAATGGTGGGCGGATTGCGCGTGCGTCTGTCTTGAATGTTCTTGCCGCTAAGGGCGAAGCAGAATACAGATCCTGGGCTGCATCTGATGCCGATGTTGTTGCCGACAATAATAAGGCTGCGCCTGTTTTTGATGCGGCGTAGAATTTAATCCCATTCATATCCGAGTTTAAGGGCGTAGGTGGTGTCGTCTTCCTCGATGCCCGGTTCGGGATCGTTGTCCCAATCAAAATCAACTTCGGCTGTGCCGACGACGCCGTATATAATCGGCATCCGAATCCCGCTTTTGCTATCGAATAAAAATGCATCCGTTTCGTCGACGGGAACCAGAAATTCATGTTCATGGAAAAGCTGGAATTTGTCTTCAAGAACTTTTTGATCGTAATCAAACGCCCAGCGTGCGGCGATACTATCGTCTTCACTGCCATCTTCATATTCTTCACGTAAATATGTCGGACCTAAAACATATTGCAAATGCAGGTCGTCTTGTTCGAAAACCTGATGTCCTAAACCGACACCGATGTTATAGCGCAGGTCGATATCGCTGATGTCGTCTTGTTCGAATTTGGCGTTGGTGTTGAGAAACCATTTTCTTGCGAAGAAATAATCATATTGCCCTTCGAGGGAACGATTGTCTTCGGTGGTGACGTCGTCCTCGGTTTCGCGATTATACTCGGCCTGTAGTGTTGCGCGGTGTTTGATGTCACCCATCAGGTCTAACCATTTTGCTTTTACGGTTCCATCGGCATTGATGGCGTCTTGTTCTGTGTTGCCGGTTTGCAAAGATGCGCCGAAATTGATTCGCCCTGACCAGTCCGCTCCCCATAATTCAGTGCTTGGTTTTGTTGGTTTTATTTCGGGTGCATCCAAATTGCCACTCTGGTTTGCAATTTTCATTTCTGGGGTGTAGGCGGCCTGAGGGCTGCGTTGTGCGAAGGCGGAATCATATTCAACATAGGCGGGTGGGTCGTCGAAGCTATAGACCTCAACTGAGGGTGAGCCTGCGTTTGCCATGCGTATTACATCTTGAGCGTGGGCATTTTTTAAGAGTGCACTTGATGAAATAAGCGCCAAAAATCCAAATAATATTTTCTGCATAGACACCTGTTTACCAAACCCGAAAATAAAAGCAAAGAAGATGTGGCAAAAAGGTATGATTTTTTTGCGATTCGGGTTATAGTTTTACTGTTGCCGGAGTTCTTTCGGTGATGTCCTCTTTGCCAATTCTGGCGTTTCATTCATCTATAAGGGAGCAAGTCCATGCCTGCTACAGCTAAAAAATCTACGGCAAAAAAAGCAGCAGCCAAGTCAAAGGCTAAAACTACTGCTAAGCCAAAAACTAAGATTGCGTCTAAACCAAAATCAAAAACAGTGAAACCTAAAGCAAAAGTTGCATCTAAGCCTAAGGCGAAACCAGCAGCTAAGAAAACTGCTGCTAAGAAACCAGCAGCGAAAAAAGCGACAGTGAAGAAAACTGCAGCGAAAAAAACTGCGGCTCAGAACGCGCCAGCTAAGAAGAAGGATGGTGCTAAGAAGCCAGCAGCGA
>CAYGNI010000044.1:0-15317 GCA_964351195.1 uncultured Micavibrio sp. | reverse complement strand
CCTTTTACGACTGGATCGCCAAGCGTCGCGCTTTTCTCGCCACCAATAAAGAGCACTTCATCGAAATTGATCTTATCGCCTTCTTTACCATCAAGCTTTTCGATTTCGATCTTGTCGTCTTTTTTAACTTTATACTGTTTTCCACCAGTACGAATAACTGCAAACATTTTATTAATTCCTGTTAATTGAAGCGGCTTTATACGCTGTATTTAGCAAGCATGTCAACGAAAAAGTACAAGGCTAAGCGCAATAACCGCCATCCCGATAACCATGCCATAAACCGCGTCATGCCCTGTGGCATAACGCTTTGCGGTCGGCAACAATTCATCCATCGACAAAAACACCATTGCCCCGGCAATAATCCCAAAGACAGACCCAAACACAATCGGCGTTAAAAACGGCGCTAAAATGGCATATCCCAACAAAGCGCCGGCAGGCTCCGCAAGCGCAGAAACTCCGCACGCCAGCAGTGTTTTGCGCTTATCGCCGGTGGCATAATAAACCGGAATAGCAATCGATACCCCTTCGGGAATATTATGCACCGCAATCGCAAACGCCAAAGAACTCCCGACAATCGGCTCCTCCAATGTCGCAAAAAACGTCGCCATGCCTTCGGGGAAATTATGCACCGTAATCGCCAGGGCCGCCATCAGGCCAACGCGCTTGAGATGCGCTCTATCCTTATCTTTCCCCGGAATAGTCAGCGTGTTATGGGGATTGGGAATAAGCCGATCAATCAACACCAGCATAGCCACACCGGCGAAAAACGAAAGCGTCGCGTAGGTATATGCCTCTTTATCTTCAAAAACCTTGGAAAAATCGATCAATGACTTCCAAAAAATCTCGACCAAAGAAATATAGATCATCGCCCCACCGGCAAACGCCAACCCAAAGGCCAAAAGCCGCGCATTGGATTTACGCGCCGTGAAAACTGTAAAGCCGCCGATCATCGTCGCCGCAGCCGCAGCCACACAAACAGCAAATGCTAAAAGAACATCTTGTGAAAACATAGCGGATAGATTTATCCCTTATTGCGCAACTGCGCCACCATAAAAATACCAACCCAGCCCGACCATAAACAAAACATTGCCATACAGACCATGCTCAATGGTCACAAGCGCCAAAGAACGCGATTTTGAATAGGTATGCGCAAATATAAACCCGGCAATCAGGCTTAATAAAGGCGCAACGGGATTAATAAACAGCATATGCGCATAAGCAAACACAATCGAACTTGCTATAATTTTATGCTTTTCAGTTTTAAAAAACGGGGCATACCGCTCAAAAAAGAAGCTGCAAAAAATAAACTCCTGGGGCAGGGCGGATAAAAGAGGGTACATCACCAGCAAAAACGGAATTATTTGCGGCCTATCCCGGATAATACCGAAAACCCGCTCAGGATCATAAAAATATATGAACAAAAACATAGCAATAGAGGCAAAAAACCATCGAATAAGGATAGGCTTTAACGTTTTCCAGGTCACAGCCTCCCACTTCCAGATCTCTTTCAAATGTTCATGATATTTAAATCGCAGGATCACCCAGCAATACACCGCCGCGGCCCATAGGAAAAAGAACATAAAAGGGGCCAACCGGTACACGATGATCACCGTGGGCAAACATATGCATAAAAGTATGAATTCAAGCAGAAGAATCTTGTGCTTTAGAAGCGCGTTCATAGAGCTCTCTATACCGTTCCGTTTGATGCCAGTCATAGGCACTTTTGAGTATACTGTCCAAATCATGGCGCGGCGTCCACCCCAAAACGCGCGTAATTTTATCATGGCTGGCGATCAGAGTAGGCGGATCCCCCGTGCGCCGTAAAGCCGCATGAACCTCAAAACCATGCCCGACAACCTCTTCCGCCTTAGCAATAATCTCCTTCACGCTATACCCCGCCGACGACCCGAGATTAAAAACATCGCTGTTTCCGCCGTTCATAAGGTATTCAAGCGCCTTCACATGCGCATCCGCCAGATCCTCCACATGAATGTAATCGCGAACACAACTGCCGTCACGCGTTGGATAATCACTGCCAAAAATGGAAATGCTCTCCCGCATCCCCAAAGCCGCCTGCAAAACAAGTGGAACCAGATGCGTTTCAGGAAAATGCGCCTCGCCAATCGCGCCGCTATCGCTCGCCCCAGCCGCATTAAAATAGCGCAGCCGCACAGATCGCACATGATCCGCCGCTTCAATGAGCCGCTCCGCCGCCAGCTTACTCTCCCCATACGGATTAATAGGCCGCAAAGGCAAATTCTCAGCCAAAGCCTCCGCCTGATCGACCTGCCCATACACAGCCGCCGTACTGGAAAAGATAAGATGCTCCGTACCTGCCTGCTTCATCGCCGATAAAACGCAGCGCACCCCTTCCACATTATTCTTCATATAAAGATCAGGCTTTTGGACAGATTCCGCCACTTCGATAAACGCGGCAAAATGCATCACGGCGACAGGCTTATGCTCGGAAAAAACCGCGTGCAAAGCCTCGCTGTCCAATACATTCACAGGATGAAAATCATACCCGTCGCAAAACGACGCATGCCCGCGCGACAAATCATCAACAATCACAGGGCGATACCCCGCCGCTTCAAGCGCCCGCACCGCATGAGACCCTATATAGCCCGCACCTCCCGTCACGATGATTGTGTCTTTGTTCATACCAAAAGATGTACCAAATTTTGCCGCCGGGTAAAACCTTTAAACGGTTGCGCAAAAGCATTGATTTGCCTATATTTCAGCAAAATGAATGCAAAAGACACAATAACACCGGTAATTCTTTCAGGCGGGCAGGGCACACGCCTCTGGCCGCTTTCGCGCAGCGATAAGCCAAAACAATTTATCCCCCTGACTTCCAACACAAGCCTGTTCGAAGAAACCGCCCAGCGCTGTGATGGCTATGATGGCTTTGCTGATAAAATCATCATCTGCTCTCAGGCACACCGCTTTTTAATCAAAAAGCTGCTGAGCAAAGAGCAACTCCAAAGCGCGCATATCATTATGGAGCCGTGTGGACGCAATACCGCAGCCGCCATCGCCATCGCCGCTTTAGCCGCCAAAACACCGGATGATATCTTGCTGATTATGCCGTCCGACCATTTTATTCCTGATAACAACGCCTTCTATAAAGACATTGAAAAAGCACTGCCGCTCGCCGCGGACGGCCATTTGGTCACATTCGGCATCCAGCCCACTTCCGCCCATACAGGTTTTGGCTATATTCAGGCAGGCGAGGCCACAGGCAACGGCTTCGCTATTAAAGCGTTCCACGAAAAACCCGACGCCCAAAAAGCTCAAACTTATCTCGAGCAGGGCGGTTTTTACTGGAACGCAGGCATTTTCATGGCCAAAGCGGGCATGTTGATGGGAGAGCTTGAAAAACACGCCTCCGATATTCTCGATCAAACCCGCGAGGCCTGGGACAAACGTCAGGACGATCTCGGCGACACACTGATAAACCCCGAAAGCTTTGCCAAAGTCAGGTCGGATTCTATCGATTACGCCATCGCCGAGAAAACAGACCGCGCCGCCGTTATTCCTACATCGTTTGACTGGAACGATCTGGGGCATTGGAAATCCCTGTGGTCCGCCTCTGAAAAGGACGCGCACAATAACGCCGCTCAGGGCACCGTTTATACCCACGACGTCAAAAACTCTTATCTTCGCAGCGACGGCCCCGTTTTGGGGGTCTTAGGCCTAGATAATGTTATCGCCGTCGCCATGAAAGACGCCGTCTTCATCGCCGCCAAAGACCGCTCGGAAGACATCAAACATCTCGTCAGTGACATGAAATTCTCTCAGCAAATGCAAATCCACGAAAACCCCTTCACCATGCGCCCATGGGGATCATACGAAATCATGGATGAAAAACCCGGCTTTAAGGTCAAAAAGCTCATCATTGACCCGGAATGCAGGCTTTCCTTACAAAAACATGAGCACCGCAGCGAGCATTGGGTCGTTGTCAAAGGCACAGCCACCATCACACGCGGCTCTGAAATATTCGACCTCAAAGCCAATGAATCCGTTTACATCCCCTGCGGCACAGTCCATAGACTGGAAAACAAGCAAGCGGAGCCTTTGGAAATTATAGAAGTCCAAACTGGGGATTATTTGGGCGAAGACGATATCATTCGCCTCGAAGATGATTACAATCGCCTGGAAACAACAGATAAGAAGAAAGCAGCGTCCTAAACCATGACAAAAACCGCATTAATTACTGGAATTACGGGACAAGACGGCGCCTATCTCGCAGAGCTCCTCCTTGATAAAGGCTATATGGTCCACGGCATCAAACGCCGCGCCTCTTCATTTAACACCGAACGCATCGATCACATCTATCAAGACCCGCATGAAAAGAAAATCCGCTTTAAGCTTCACTACGGCGATGTGACGGATTCCACCAACTTGATCCGCATTATTCAGGAAACCCAGCCCGACGAAATCTACAACCTCGCCGCCCAAAGCCACGTTCAGGTCAGCTTTGAAACCCCCGAATACACCGCCAATTCTGATGCGTTGGGCACGCTGCGCATCCTCGAAGCCATCCGCATTTTAGGGCTGGAAAAGAAAACAAAATTCTACCAGGCCTCAACCTCCGAGCTTTACGGTAAAGTGCAGGAAACACCGCAAACAGAAAAAACCCCGTTCTACCCGCGCAGCCCTTATGCGGCCGCAAAGCTTTACGCTTACTGGATCACCGTGAATTACCGCGAGGCCTATGATATGTTTGCCACCAACGGCATCTTGTTCAACCACGAAAGCCCCGTGCGCGGCGGCACATTCGTAACGCGCAAAATCACCACCGCTGTGGCCTCCATCCATCACGGCATTCAGGACTGCCTCTATCTCGGCAACATTGATGCCAAGCGCGACTGGGGCCATGCCCGCGATTACGTCGAAGGCATGTGGCGCATTCTTCAGCATGACACACCCGAAGACTTCGTCCTTGCCACGGGAGAAACCCATTCGGTGCGCAAATTTGTCGAAGCCGCCTTCGCCCATATCGGCCACGACATCGAATGGAAAGGCAAAGGCGTTGACGAAACAGGGGTTAGCAGCAAAACAGGCAAAACAGTCCTACAAATCGATCCGCGCTATTTCCGTCCGACCGAAGTCGATCTCTTGCTGGGCGATGCTTCAAAGGCCAAATCTCTGCTAGGATGGGAGTCTAAAACCACATTCGATGCCCTCGTCACCGAAATGATGGAGGCGGATCTCGAGCTGATCCAGCATGAAGAAAACCCCATTCGCAAAAAATCCTACGGTTAAGACAAATGCTCTATTCCCTGGAAAACAAAAAAGTCTGGGTCGCGGGGCATAACGGCATGGTCGGCTCCGCCATCACCCGCCGCCTGCAATCAGAAAACTGTGAGATTTTAACAGTAAACCGCGCCGACCTCGACCTTACACGCCAAAGCGATGTTGAGGATTGGATCGCCGCCCATAAGCCAGACGCCATCTTCCTCGCCGCAGCCAAAGTCGGCGGCATTCACGCCAACAACACATATCCCGCAGAATTCCTGCATGACAACCTCGTCATCGAAACCAACATCATCCACGCCGCTTACAAAAACAACGTCGAAAAATTGATGTTCCTCGGCTCCTCTTGCATCTACCCCAAGGAAGCCCCACAGCCCATGCAGGAAGAACACCTTTTGACCGGCCCTTTGGAGCCCACAAATGAATGCTACGCCGTCGCCAAAATCGCAGGAATCAAGCTGTGTGAAGCCTACCGCAAGCAATATGGCTGCGATTTCATCTCCGCCATGCCCACAAATTTATACGGAATAGGGGACAACTATCATCCCGAAAACTCCCACGTCCCCGCCGCCTTCATCCGCCGCTTCCACGAAGCCAAAGAAAGCGGAGCAGGGCAGGTCGAAATCTGGGGCACAGGCAAACCTTTGCGCGAATTCATGTTCGCCGATGACCTAGCCGATGCCTGCATCTTCCTCATGCAAAACTACAGCGACCTCGGCTTCATCAATATCGGCTCCGGCAAAGAAATCTCCATTCAGGACTTCGCCAAAACGGTCGCCAAAATCGTAGGATTCGAAGGCGAAATCAAAAACGACCTCTCCCGCCCTGACGGCACCATGCGCAAATTGATGGATAGCTCAAAACTCAAAGCAATGGGGTGCAAACAATCAACCCCTCTGGAAGAGGGGCTTAAAATCGCGTACGAAGATTACTTAAAAACCATAACTCAAAAACAATAGATCATCATGTGTGGCATTTTCGCAATTTACGCTCCCAACCACAATCAATACAAATACGATCCCAAAACGTTAGCTCACAGGGGACCCGATAGCTTTGGTGAATGGAGCGACCCACACATATATCTGGCCCACCACCGCCTTTCCATTATCGATTTGTCCGACGCAGCAAGCCAACCAATGACAGACGCTTCCGGGCGCTACCGCATCATATACAACGGCGAAATATACAATTTCCGCGACATTCGCCGCCAACTAGAGCAAGAAGGAGTCACTTTCACAACACAAAGCGACACAGAAGTCGCCATAGAAGCTTTTACACAATATGGCCCCGAAGCCTTCAAGCTGTTTCGCGGCATGTTTGCGATTGTCATATACGATACGAAAAACAATACTGTGACTGCCGCGCGCGACCGCTTCGGCATCAAACCTTTACTGTTTTCAAAAAACTGCGACGGCATCGCCTTCGCCTCCGAAAACAAAGCTTTCCACAGCGTGAACTGGACAGACAAAGCAATTAATCAACAAGCCCTCCAAAGCCTCTTCACATTTGGCTCAGTCGCACAACCCATGAGCCTGTTTGAAAATATTGAAAGCCTTCTGCCGGGCCACTACGTCACCGTTAATCAAGATTTTGAGACGAAAAGCATCAAATATTGCGACATGCTGGACAATCTCTCCATCAACAAAGACATAACATTTGAACAAGCCGTCATCGATCTGAGGCAAAAACTCGAGCAAGTCATAACCCTAAACTCCGTTTCGGATACCGATGTGGGATGTTTCTTAAGCGGCGGCGTCGATTCAACCTCAATCCTCGCCCTCATGAAGAACCATTCCGATCAGCCCATAAAGGCGTTTTCTCTGGGGTTTCAGGAAAATGATGTGCCCGATGAAACTGATATAGCGCGCCGCTCAGCAAAAACCCTAAACGCAGACTTCAAGGACATTATGGTCAGCAAAAATGAGATAGAGACGCTCTTCCTCAATTTCATTGATAGCATCGACCAGCCAAGCATAGACGGGTTTAACACATTTATCGTCAGCCACTTCGCAGCAAAAGACGTCAAAGTCGTGCTGTCAGGCATTGGCGGAGATGAATTATTCATAGGCTATCACTTCCACCAAAACATCCTCAACACGCATCAAAGCATCAAAATAGCATGTCTCAAACCGCTAAAAGCCTGTCTTGAAGCCCTCATATCCCGCTTCCCAAAGGCTATTTTCAAAAAAGCCCTTCAATACATTTCAACAATTGAACAAGCCACCTTCATAGAACGCCGAATTTTTACACCTTATCAGAAACGCCAAATGCTCCGAACCAGTACATCAAACGTTGACACACCAAAATCAGCGAACCGCCCCCCAACGCAAGCCTTAAGCATCTATGAAATGCAAAACTATATGCTTAATACGCTGCTGCGTGACAGCGACGTTGTCAGCATGGCGCACGGCCTGGAAGTTCGCCCACCTTTGCTGGACCACGAACTCGTACGCTACGTGCTGAAACTGCCTGATCATCTGAAATTTTCAAACAAAGAAAGGGCAAAAAACCTGCTCATCCAAAGCGTAAAGGATTTAATCCCCGAAGAAGTCTACAGCAATAAAAAAGCGGGATTTGAACTGCCCTACGCAAGCTGGATGAACAATGAACTCCATCCAATAATCACAAAAGCATGGATCACAAAGCACGCCGCAGAAATATACAAACCCGCCTTCATCAAAACCATGCTCAAAAAAGTGAATAATCGCAGGCTAAAAAGATCTGACTGGCTGCCATGCGTCTTTTTAATTTGGTATCTGCGCAAAAATGAACTAACAATAGCGCCTACACAATTAAACCTTACAATCTCTGCTGATGCGCGTATTACACCTCTCCACAACCGATACATATGGCGGCGCAGCCATAGGAGCTTATTGGTTACACGAAGCGTTAAAGGCCTCGGGCATAGATAGCCTGATGCTCGTGCAACACAAATTCAGCACCGATGAAAGGGTATATCAAACACAATCAGTCAAAAAACTACTCGGCAAAGATATCAGCTTCAGAATTCTCATTGAACGCCTGGCCCAAAAACTTATGCACATATTGAACCCTCACAATGAGCTAATATCTCCGCAGATATGGGCACCGTCGTCCTTGGCATCGGAAATCAACGCCCTCAACCCCGATATCGTTCATATTCACTGGACTCAATCAGGTTTCTTGATGCCCGAAGACATTCCCAAAATCAAAGCGCCCATAGTCTGGACCGCACGTGACATGTGGCTCGTCACGAACGGCGCGCATTACTGCGCAGAAACAAACACACGTTCAGTAAACACCACACAATCAATACTATGGAAACGAAAACAAAAAGCTTTCGCACAAAAGCCCAACATAACGTTTGTAGCAATCAGCCAATGGCTACTTAGCGTCCTTCAGCAAAGCCCTCTACTGAAGGAGCATAAATGCCTGTGCATCCCAAACGGTGTCCCTGCAGACATATTTAAAAAAGTCGATCTTGCCAAACACGCTGAATTGCTTAATGAATTAAATTTAGACCCGTCAAAACGCTACATCCTGTTCGGCGCGCAGCAAGCCACACAGGACAAACGAAAAGGCTTTCACCACTTGCAAGCGCTGCTGGAAAAAAACGAACTACCAGATAACGCCCATGTCCTCATTTTTGGCGCAAACGAAGATCAAACTCATCAAACGCACTCATCTTCCGCACATCAGAGCTATCTCGGATACCTGGATAGGGAACAGCTAGCCAAATATTATCAAGCCTGTGATCTCACTTTAGTCCCCTCTGAACAAGAAGGGTTTGGAAAAGTCGCCGCAGAGTCCATTATGTGCGGAACGCCTGTTGTTTCTTTTGATATTCATGGCCTAAAAGATATAGTCACAAATCAAAAAAACGGCTGGCGCGCAAAACCTTTCGATCACAAAGACCTCGCCAAAGGTATAATGTGGTGCCTGAATGAAGACCTAAAAACCAAAATGCAAACGCAGAACTATGATTTTAGCGCTGAAACAATGGCTAAAACTTATATAGAACTGTACAACACAATGGCTGCTTGAGACATAATATTAAGATCACAAAATATGAAATTTTCAATTATTACAGCAACATACAACCGAAAAGACATGCTTTTGGAAGCTATACAAAGCGCCAAAGCACAAGACTACAAAGACTTTGAGCACATCATCGTTGACGGCGGTTCAACAGACGGCACACTTGAAGCACTCCAATCCCACCCCGACCTGAAAATCATCAGCGAACCGGATCAGGGCGTGTATGACGCCATGAACAAAGGCATAAAGGCCGCTAAAGGTGAAATCATCGTACTGCTCAACAGCGACGACATATTGCCGGAAGGCACATTAAAATATGCTGCAAAATATTTTGACCAAACGCCGGATCTTGATGCTTTATACGGCCCATCAGAGATTACCAATATGCACGGCGATCTGCTGGAAACAATCAGCGATACAGACATCTTGAACATGCAAAAATGCCCGGATACCAGCTTTCCCGTCTCTATTAACTCGCGATTTTTGAAAAAAAGCCTCTATAAAAAATTAGGATACTTTAGCCTCAAATACGCCAGAGCCGCCGATCACGACCTCATCTTGCGGCTCAAGCACACCCCCCATAACTATCAAACAACCACGCGCGTTCTATATACATACAGATCCCATGATGGATCATTGACGATACGCGAAAATTTTGCGGATGCCTCAATGTGGGAAGAATATCTCAATGTCGCGCTCAATGGCATCGAACAATCAAAGAGAAATTCAGCTCTGTGGAAGGATTACAGAAACTTACTGGCATGGTCATTGTTCCGCTGCGTCCTGAAAGGAAGGCTTAACAACAATCAAATCAGGCAAGCCCTAAAAGCCTGCCCCGCATTGCCACTCTTTATCATCCCGATTACCGCCAAAAAAATTAAAAATAAAATTGAGGCTCGTCGAAAATGATCAGCAAACACGAGCTGTCACTACGCTTAATGGACTTGAAAAAGAAACTTATACCCGGCGCATATCCAAAAGCCGTTTTATTCGCCGACGACCAACTCTTTGACTTGGAAAAATACTACTCAGGAACAAAAATCACCAAAAATTCTGAAATCATCACTATTGATAAACCCGGCACATCCCTCGAAGAAGACAAGCGCGCGGAATTTCAGCCAACCACAGACCACTTCACCAATTACATCGTCGACACAACAAACACGCATGCATTTTGCTTTGCCAACAATTATTTTTTCATAAAGGATAAAGCCACATTCTTATACGAAAAAAATCGAGAAAAACATGCTTATTCAAATCCTTATTACTTCTCAAATTTGGCGTTTAAAAAAATGAGTCTGGATATTTTAAAATCGCACAATTATCCCTCCAGACACATCCCGGTTAAAAACATTACATACACACCAAAAACGATTGTATCCTTAAGCAACAATGGAAATCCAAACTACTTCCACTGGCTACATTTCCCATCTCTCATCAACATCAGCACGCTGGAAACGTACGATTCAGCAACCTTGGAAGACTGCGCCTTTTATCTCGGTAGCTATTACAAAAACAACATGCGCACCTACATGCATGAATCATTACAACAACTAAAAATAACACCGGAGCGCTTGCTTTACGAAAACACAACTGGCGCACGCATGATTGCTTGTTTTCAAAACATGAATAACATCACCGTAAGCCTGAAACACTTACATTACATAAAAAAAATTCGCAACAAGGCCAATCACAAACCTTCAGATGAGCGCATTTTCATCAGCAGGAAAGACGCCAAATCCCGCAGGCTTATTAACGAAGATGAGATATTCGCAGAACTTTCTCAACATGGCTTTAAACGCCACTGCTTAACCGGCATGTCTTTGCAAGAACAAATATCCCTGTTCACTAATGCTAAAATCATCATCGGACCGCATGGGGCAGGCATGAACAACATTAGCTTTTGCAATGAAAAACAAACGCTCATAGAACTCTTTTCCCCCAATCATCTGGGAAATCGCTTCTACAAAATATCAGCCCTCAATAATGTGCAATACCATTACGCCATTGGAGAAGCTTTAAACAAAAAGACGCATGCGGATTTTAAAATAGATATCAATAAGTTAAAAAATATTCTTAAGAGAATGCTTTAAATGATGTCTTTAGGAAAAACTCTTTTTTCTGGCGGGTTATGGCTTTTATCACAAAGGCTCATCACAACGATTGCCAGCTTTTTGGGAGGCGTTATCCTTGCACGGCTTCTCATGCCCGAAGATTTCGGCGCCGTAGCCATGGCCACAGCCTTCACTGCCATAATAGGACGATTTTCATCCATGGGTATATCACAAGAAATTATGCGACTGGATGAAAGCAAAAAAGACTACCATCAATATCTAAGCAGTTTTTTTTGGATAAACCTGTTAATTCTCTCAGCCGCATTTATAATCGCCTTCGGCGCCATTCAAATCTTCGGCTTTTCGAGTCCGGAAACACTAAGCATTCTGCCGTTCGTTATGCTAGGAGTCTTCATTAGCAACATTTTCTCCCCCGCCAGAATAATCCTGCAAAAACAACTGCGTTTTAAGACAGCATCTTTAATAGAGCTATACCCCAATTTACTTGGACTGGTCGGCTCCATCTATATGGCATTGAACGGATACGGTATCTGGGCATTAGTTATCCCCCCAATGCTAGTCGCCATTCTCAACAGCCTCATAGCCTTTTACTGTTCAGGATTAAACCTTTCACTCTCCTTAAAGAAAGGAGCGATACAGCGAATACGATTGAACTATTTTTGGTATCTGTTCCAAAGCCTGACTACAGAAACCTACCACAAGGCCGACGATTTAATAATTGGCTCATTCTTTGGAAACGCAATACTTGGATTTTACAAACGCGCCTACAGCTTGGCCGAACACGCTCACAAAATTATCGGCTCAATCATTCAAAGCCTCGGGTATCCTATTTACGCAAACAAATCATATTCAAATGAAGATAAGTACAATGTCTTCTACGTCTCAAACAAAATCATTTTATACGCCTTGGGCGGATTCATAATACTGCTAGCCGCGCATATAGAACAAATAATCGGCTTCATCTACGGTGAAAAATGGCTAAGCGCGGCCCAGTTTTTCATTTACCTCGTCCCATTTGCTATTTTATTGCCACTTTACCAGTCTTATAAAAAATTGCTGATCGGTTTTGATGAAATACGCTTTGTAACAAAAATTGACGTACTAAAACTTTTTATAATGATGGCCGGCTCCTTTTCCTTAATGGGTAACTTCGGCACACAAGGCATCTTATTTGCTGTCAACATCTCCATGATGACAAGCATTCTCATAACGTCTCTAAAGCTTTACAAATATGAATTACTACGAATAAATGATCTCATTAAACCTTACAGTTTTGTAATATTACAGGGCTCAATGTCTTATTACGTATCCGAATATTATTTGTGTATTTTCTGTGTCATAACACTTGTCTATTTATGGATAGAACGTCATGACATCCAAAAAATTTACAACACAATTATGATCAAAAAACTGCGGTCATAAGCACAAAGGTCCAAAATGCTACAATCTCACCAACTCAATCATTTTTATTACAAATCTCTACCCTGGCTCACGCCTCGTCGCTTCCGGCATCCTCTAAGTGATATCGACATCATAAAACCTATTTTTCTGCTGGGAACACAAGGCGGAGGCCTAACATTGTTATCAAGAATTTTGCATAGAAGTCAGAACGCCGTCTATTGCAATGGCAATGCCGATTTTTGGGCCGGGCGGGACGAAATGCAAAACGTGGGTTTCCGCCATTTACCCAAAGAGCTACGATTAGGAACAGCTGGAGACTATGACATAATCCATCCTGAAGCATCCAACGCCGGAGGTTTTTTATACGCCACAGATGAATGTTTCGACGATTTCAGACTAACAGAAAAAGACTACACACCTGAAAACGCCTTTAAAATCAGAAATTTAATTAAAACTTATATCAGAGCATACGCAAAAGATATCCAAGCAGCAAGGTTCATAGACAAATCACAATCTTATTCATTGAAAGTTCCATGGCTTAAAAAATGCTTCCCAGACGCAAAATTTGTTATCTTCTCAAGAAACCCGTACGCGATCTGCAGCAGAAACCTCTCAAACGAAGTGGAGCGAATACAAAAAGGCTGGAACCGCCCCAATCTTACACAAGAAAGACTTCTCAGCCTTAAATCGCAGCACTGGCTCAAAACATTCGAAACACTTTTCTCCGATTTAAAAAAAGAAGAGCACGTTTTTATGCCTTTCGAAACTTTTTTAGAAAACCCAAAAGATAGCCTCAAAACAATATTGAACTATTGTGAACTGCCATGGGACGAAAACTTGCTACCTGCAAAACATCACACAGTTCCTAGAGGCTCAGTAAGCCTTGAAAAATGGTTCCCAATGCAAAAAGTCCCCAATCAGAAACATTTAGAAGGCCTCAATGACCTTCACAAAGACATTATTGCAAGCATCGTCAATCCACTTGCAAAAACTATGGGGTATAAAATCCCATGAAAAACAACAAAAGCATCATCATATCTCAATATGGCGGCTTTCATGGAGAACACGGCGCGCACGCAGCGCACAGGGCAGGGCGCCTGCAGTTTTTTATAACGACCATACCGCTAAAGCACTCAATTCCGAAAAAATATGTCCTAAACCTCAAATACACACTGAGCTTGCCGGCCCGATGCATAAAACGCCTGCATACGATTATGAAATTAAACGCCGCCAAAAGCGCCTCAGAAGCCCTCTCAAAATCATACAGCATCGCCGAGAACAAACAAAAATTCGCCCTCATCGCGGCGTCAAAAATAAACGATGAAACACGCATTTTTCATGCATACTCCGCCGCACAGAACCGATGCTGGGATCAATGCGACACTCTGGGAATTCAAAAAATAATCGATTGGGGAATTGCCCACCCGAACTATGTCAATAAATTACTGGCACAGGAATACGAAGCATGGAAGCTTGGAACATATACCCCCGCCGCTACACATAACATTCTCGATGAGCTAAAAAGAGCCAACAAAATTATTGTGCCGTCTGCCTTTGTCAAAAGAACATTTGAGGAAAACGGCTTCCCCACCGACAATTTTCTAACAATCCCTTATGGCGTAGACTGCGAAGCTTTCTTCCCCATCAAAAAAGAGAGAGAAAATGAATATCTGAACGTTGTCACACCGGGATTTTCAACCAGAAAAGGAACTCTCTACATTCTGCAAGCCATTGAAAGCCTGTTACAACGCGATATCAAAATACGCCTGTTTGTTCTGGGAGAACCCGAACCTGCCCTCAAAGATATAGCAAAACGCTACGAACATGCGATATACCGCAACACAAGCATACCGCACAGCAAAATCACAGAGTTTTACGCGGATATGGACGTTTTTGTATTGCCGTCTCTTGCCGAAGGCATGGCCCGCGCAGTGCTTGAGGCTATGGCCTGTGGCCTGCCTTGTATTATTACCCCCAATTGCGGTTATGACGGCATAATTAAACATAAAGACAATGGCCTTATCGTTCCATTAAAGAACCAAAAAGCGATAGAAAAAGAGCTCTTGGAACTCTATCAAAATAAAGACGTACGAAATATTATGGGCCAGAATGCCCTAAAGACGGCGCAAAAATACCCATGGAAAAACTATGAGGACCAGCTACAAAGCCTCTATGAAACGATGATGGAAAGCTAATGAAATGGGTTACGCAGAAAAACACAACATCGCCTTTATACATATTCCCAAAAACGCAGGGAAAAGCCTTGAAAATGCACTGAAGATCACTGCACTCAAAGATCAAACCCGCCGCCATCAACCGCGCTGGCTGGCGCAAAAACTACACATGCTGACCAAAGCAGCAGATTTCCACGCTCTACGGAAAAAAGGCTTTGGTGACGGTTTCACAAATATCAACCTCACCCACTTAACATATCTGGAAATGCGCCAACACCTCAATATTCCCGAAAATGCGACCTGGCTCGCGTGCGTAAGAAACCCTGTAACACGCATGGAATCCCTGTACCGCCACCATGCCATTAAAAAAGACGGGCACTATTTGGAAAGC